>NZ_JBFAHJ010000025.1:0-189477 GCF_040654115.1 Nonomuraea sp. NPDC050786 | reverse complement strand
TGGGCCTTCTTGCCGTATTCGGGGTGCGGCAGGTCATGGTCGTCGCTGGTGGTGGTCGCGGTCTGGGTCACGCCCCAGTCGATGCCGATCACCCGTCCCGTCTCCGGCAGCGGCTGCACCTGGGCGGGGACGACGAACGAGCAGTACCAGTGGCCGAGGCTGTCGCGGTACACCCGCACCGACGACGGCTCGCCGAGCAGATCGCGCGACCACACCACGGTCAGCACGATCCCGCCCGCCAGATGCAGGCGACCGCCCTTGATGCCGAAGCCGCGCCGGGTGTAGTTCAGGCTCGGGTGGGCCAGGTCCTTGTTCTTGAAGCGCGGCATCCCGGCCCGCTGCCGGACCGGCAGGCGTTCGGCGATGTCCTTGAGGGCTTTGGCGCGGGATCTGCCGAAGTCCCGGATGATCTGCTGCTGGGGGACGCTGGAGCCCGCACACAGCCACGGCGTGATCTGGCGGGCCTCGGTCAGCATCTTGTCGAGCTGGGCCGGGCCGCACGTCCGCTTGTCGCCCGGGTGGACCCGGTTGTGCAGGTGCACCTGCTGGGACTTGGCGACGCACTCGTTCCAGATCCACCGGCACCGGTCCCACTCGGCCAGCAGGGCGGCGCGGGCGGTGGACGACACCCGAAGCCGGTAGGAGTACCGGACATGCCCGGCACCCGTGCCTGCCTGCGGTGGTGTCGTCACGATCAGTCAATCTATCGGAGAGGTACGACAAAATTGAGCGTTCATCGCAGGGTTGAAGCCGGATCATCTGGGCGGCGATCCGGCTGTCCCTGTCCCGCTTCGCAGCAGGCCCGGATTCCTCACAGCCCAAAAGGACTGGGCTTCCTCCGGAGGTTTCGATGATCCCTGCGCTTGTCCTGGCCGCGCACGGCACGCGCAGCGCGGCCGGGGAACAGACCCTGTCGGCCCTGGCGGAGACCGTCAGAAAGGCACGTCCCGGGCAGCGCGTCGAGCTGAGCTACCGGGAGATCAGCTCGCCCCTGCTCTCCGACGTGCTGCCGGCGGTCCGGGGCCCGGTGGTCGTGGTGCCGCTGCTGCTGGCGGGCGGCTACCACGCCCACATCGACCTGCCCGAGGTCATCGCCGAGTGCCGTCCCGACGCCGTGATGGCCGGCTGGCTGGGGCCGCACCGGCTGCTGACCTCGGCGCTGGCGCGCAAGCTGGCGCGGGCCGGCCTGCGCTCCACGGACGCCGTGATCCTGGGCGCCGCCGGCTCCTCCGACCCGTCCGCGCTCGCCGACGTCCGCGCCGCCGCCCATTTGCTGGCCGTACGCCTCGCGCGCCCGGTCACGGCGGCCTTCGCCTCGGCCGGGTCGCCGTCGCTCGAGGAGGCCATGGAACGGCTCGGGTCCACCCCCGCCGCCCGCGTGGCCATCGCCTCGTACGTCCTCGCGCCCGGATTCTTTTACGACCGGCTGGCGGCGGCGGGGGCGGGGCTGGTGAGCGACCCGCTGGGGGCGGACCCGGACGTGGCGGCGCTGATCTGGCAGCGCTACGACACCGCCCTCGGGCACCGCCCGTCTTTGACGGACGCTCCGGGCCTGCACCAGGCGTCACTTTAACGGCCTGTCCCGGCTGGGCGCTTTCTCGGGCTCCCAGCCAGGCGTCCCTTTTAGGGTGCCGACCGGGCGCGGCCGCGGTCCCACCCTGCGCGTTGCGCCGCACTCCGCCGCAGAACATCCCGCCGACCCCGCGCCGGTGGTTGCGGGCTAGGGACAGTCGTGCGCCGTCGCAAGCCGCCCCCGTCGGCGCCGTCAGAGTGCGACGCCCAGGAGGGCGTCGGCCAGGTCGCGGACCAGGCGGGGGGCGTCGGGGTCGGGGCCGCCGGTGGTGAGGGCCTCGGCCGCCCAGGCGTCGATGGCGGCCACGGCTCCCGGGGAGTCGAGGTCGTCGGCCATCCGGGCGCGCACCGTGGCCAGCAGGTCGTCCGCGCGCGGGCCCGAGGACAGCGCGACCGCGGAGCGCCACGTCGCCAGCCGGCGTTCGGCCTCGGCCATCTGCGACGGGACGTACTCCCAGTCCGCGCGGTAGTGCCGGCCCAGCAGCACGAGCCGGACCGCCATCGGGTCGTGCGCCTGCCGCAGCTTCGACACGAACACGAGGTTGCCCTTGGACTTGGACATCTTGTCGCCGTCGAGCGCCACCATGCCCGCGTGCGTGTAGAACTTGGCGAACGGCCACTCGCCCGTGAGCGCGTGGCCCTCGGAGGCGCCGCACTCGTGGTGCGGGAAGATCAGGTCGGAGCCGCCGCCCGCCACGTCGAAGCCCGCGCCCAGGCTGTCGAGGGCGATCGCGGTGCACTCGATGTGCCAGCCGGGACGGCCCCGGCCCAGGCGGGACTCCCAGGCCGGCTCGCCGGGCCGCTCGGCCCGCCACAGCAGCCAGTCGAGGGGATCACGCTTGCCGGGCCTGCCGGGGTCGCCGCCGCGCTCGGCGAACAGGTCCGTCATCTCGGCCTCGTCGTAGCCGGACACCTGGCCGAACTTGGGGGCGTCGGCCACGCTGAAGTAGACGTCGCCGTCGAGGACGTACGTGACGCCCTTGGCGGACAGCTTGGCGATCAGGTCGGCGACGCGGCCGACGACCTCGGTGACGCCGACGTACTCGCGGGGCGGCAGGATCCGCAGCGCCTCCATGTCGCCGCGGAACAGCTCGATCTCCCGCTCGGCCAGGTCGCGCCAGTCGACACCGGTCTGCGCGGCCCGCTCCAGCAGCGGGTCGTCCACGTCGGTGGCGTTCTGCGTGTAGTGGACCTCGTGGCCCGCGTCACGCCACATCCGGCCGACGAGATCGAAGGCGTGGTACGTGTTGGCGTGGCCGAGATGGGTGGCGTCGTAAGGGGTGATGCCGCAGACGTAGATCCTGGCGGTCGGCCCTGGATCGGTCTGCCTCACCTGCCTGGCCGACGTGTCGTAGAGACTCAGCGGAATGCTCTCACCTGGGAGCTTTGGAACGTTCTGGGCAGCCCACGATCTCATGTGTTTGAGCCTATCCGTCCCGATCAGCGGTCAGGTCGGCGAAGTCGTACGTCACCGCGTCCGGCGCGAGTGTGACCTCCATCACCGACAGGGAGGCGAAGATCCGGCCGTCGGGCAGCTCGTGCCGGACGATGAGCGCGGCCGGGTCGGCGGACGGCTCCGCCTTGATCAGCTCGCCCCACGGCTCGCTCTCGAATCGGGGCAGGTACGCGGCCACCCGCACGTCCGCCGGGTCGAGCCCCGTGTTCACGACCATGCTGGTGCCCTCGGGCAGGTCGGTGGTGGTCAGCCGGTCGCCGTCCCAGCTGAACAGGCGGACGCGGGCCGGCTCGGCGAGCACCAGGTGGAAGGGGTCGTAGCGGGTGAGGTCGCCGCCGGGCGCCGCTCCGGTGTACGCCGCCCGCAGCGCCAGGTCTCCCCGGGAGATCCGGGTGGTCTCCCGGGCCGCCTTGCCGCGCCCGTTGAGCAGCGCGGCGGCGCGGCGGGCCGAGGGGTTGACGGCCAGCCAGGTGCCGCCGGCCTTGAGGTCGCGCCCGCCGATCACCCCCGGGTATTCCGGCCAGTGCTCCCCCGGACCCTCCCATGGGCGATCGGCGTACTCGTCCCTCACGCCCATGAGGGCCAGCGGCTGCCCGGTTCTCACGATCAGCGTGCACATGGCGCAAAGAGTAATAAACGGGCGATGATCGCTTTAGATCGGGGGCCAGGGGATGGCGGGCCATCCCTCCGACGGGTACGGGTGGACCCCCGTGTCGAGCAGCCGCCTGACCCGCTGCCAGGTGGCCTCGACCTCCGCCAGCGTCAGCAGCTCGCGCAGCCTGCGCCCGAGCGAGCCCGACTCGATGTCGCGCTCGAGCTTGGCCAGCACGGCCACCGCCTCGCGGGCCAGGGGCTTGCCGCGCCATTGCCAGAGCACGGTACGGAGCTTGTCCTCCACGGAGAAGCAGACCCCGTGATCGACCCCGTAGACGTGCCCTGTGGGCAGGGGCAGCAGGTGCCCGCCCTTGCGGTCGGCGTTGTTGACCACCGCGTCGAACACCGCCATCCGGCGCACCAGCGGGTTGCGGCTCTTGACCAGCCGCGTGAGGTCGATCTCCCGCTCGGTGTCGATCCAGAGCTGGACCATGCCCGGGCCGAAGGGGCCGTCTCGGTAGACGGTGGGCGGCACGATGTTCCAGCCGGTGGCCTGCGACACCTCGAACGCGGCCACCTCGCGGGCGGCGAGGGTGCCGTCGGGGAAGTCCCACAGCGGGCGCTCGCCGCGTACCGGCTTGTAGACGCAGGCGGCCGTGCGGGAGCCCAGCTTGACCGAGCAGTACAGCGTCATGTTGGTGGCCTCGACCAGCCGGCCGGCCACCTCCAGGCGGCCGTCGCGCAGCAACGCGAGGGCCTCATCGTCTTGTATGGACGGCGGTTGTCGGGACGGCTTGATGGCCGGTTCGCTCTCAGGAGCGGTCATGAAGCCGCCTCACCCCCGCGGTATCCGTTGAGACGCACGCACACGTGCCCGGTGGCGTCGAGCGGCTGTCCGCACAGAGGGCAGGGCGGCCGGCCGGCCGCGACGATCTGCAGGGCCCGCTGGGTGAAGGCGCGAGCGGCTCCCGCGCTGATGCGCACGCGCAGAACCGCTGGGTCGGGGCCGTCGACGTCGTCCTCGTCGACGACCTCCTGCGCCTCTATCACCACCTGCGCCCGCTCCGCGTCCCAGGCCAGCGCCATCGTGCCCACGCGGAAGTCCTCCGCGACCGGGGTCTCGAGAGGCGCGTCGTCGGTCAGGTCGGCCGGGGCCAGCGCGGGGACCTGCGCGGAGCCCCCGCTGAGCCGCAGCACCTCGTCGAGCAGCTCGTCGAGCCTGCCCGCGAGCGCGGCGACCTGCAGTTTCTCCAGCGCCACCGTGGTCAGTCTGCCCTCGGCCCTGGCCTGCAGAAAAAAGGCCCGCGCGCCCGGCTGCCCCAGGGCACCGGCGACGAACCTCTCTGGTGGGTCGTAGTCGAAGACCGGCATACGCTGACCTTACGTGGTTCCGGGTCCACCGCCGACGGCGGCATCGCTCCCGGTGATGTTTTCTCCCCCGTCTTTCTCCTCCGAATCCTCGGGGAGCCTCAATTCCCCCATATCGTTAAGCCTGAGAACAAAGGGTCGCAAGGGGGCATAGCGAATGACGGTGAGGGCCGCCGGATCAGCTGTTATCCGCTGAAACTGATCGAGATGGAGGCCCAGAGCGTCCGCGACGATCGACTTGATCACGTCGCCGTGGCTGCAAACCAGGTAGACACCCTTCTCACCGAGACGTTGATTCCACTCCCTGATCGCCGAGACCGCCCGATGTTGCATACCGGCCAGCGACTCCCCTTCCGGGAATGTCGCCGCGCTGGGGTGCGCCTGCACCACCTGCCACAGCGGCTCCTTGGCGAGCTCCTTGAGCGGCCGCCCGGTCCACTCGCCGTACCCGCACTCGATGAAGCGGTCGTCGGTCCGCACCTCCATCTCACGCCCGCCGGCGACGGCCTGGGCCGTCTCCTGGCAGCGTTCGAGCGGGCTGGAGACGATGGCGTCGAGCCTGACGCCCGCGAGGCGGGCGGCGAGCGCCGCGGCCTGCGCCCGGCCGGCCTCGCTCAGATGCACGCCCGGCGTTCGGCCGGCCAGCACCGGGCCGGTGAGGTCCGTCAGCCCGTGTCGGGCCAGAAGCAGGGTGGTCACCCGGTAAGTGTGGCAGGCGTCGATCACAACTTTTCACCCGCCTTGACGGCAAACGGGTAACCCGCGAGCCGGGAGCCGCCCCCGCGCTGACCACGAACGACAGTGGAGCGGGAGCCTGATGAGCAGGTCTGTTGTTGGTACCCTGGCGGGATCATGGAGCAGCGCTATGTCGGCCGCAGCGGCCTGTCGGTGTCCCGGCTGGGGCTCGGCACGATGACCTGGGGGCGTGACACCGACGCGGACGAGGCGTCCGCGCAGCTCCGCACGTTCCTGGAGGCCGGCGGCAACCTCGTGGACACGGCCGACGTCTACACCGGCGGCGACTCCGAGCGGCTGCTGGGGCGGATGCTGCGCGACTCCGTGCCGCGTTCGGAGCTGGTGATCTCCACCAAGGCCGTGGTGACGCCGGCCGGGCGCAGGCCGCGCGACGCCTCCAGGCGCCACCTGATCGCCGCGGTCGACGAGTCGCTCAACCGGCTCGGCGTCGACTACGTCGACCTGTGGCAGCTGCACACGTACGACGCCGAGGTCCCGCTGGAGGAGACCCTGGCCGCGCTCGACGCGATCGTCTCCTCGGGGCGGGCCGTCTACGCGGGCGTGTGCGACTACACCGGCTGGCAGCTGGCCGCGGCCGCGGTCACCCAGACGTCCGTCCCCGGCCGCATCCCGATCATCTCGGCGCAGACCGAATACTCCCTGCTGGCCCGGGAGCCCGAGCGCGAGCTGCTGCCCGCCGCCGCCCACCTGGGCGTGGGCGTGCTGGCCTGGTCACCGCTGGGGCGCGGGGTGCTCACCGGGAAGTACCGCACCGGCATCCCCGCCGACTCCCGGGCCGCGACACCGCACTTCGCCGACTTCGTCCGGCCTTACCTGGACGAGCGCAGCCGCAGCGTCGTGGAGTCGGTCGTGACCGCCGCCGACGGGCTCGGCGTGTCGCCGCTGGCGGTCGCCCTGTCCTGGGTGCGCGACCAGCCGGGGATCACCTCGGCCATCGTCGGAGCACGCACGCACGCGCAGCTCACCGGGGCCTTGACGGCCGAGGACGTGGTGCTGCCCATAGAGATCCGAGAGGCCCTCGATGACGTTTCGTCACTCGACTGACCCCTCGCCCCCGAAACGAGAGGCTCCCTCGCGTATCACTACTCGATACCGAATCGCAACTTTACCCGGCAAACGCCTGCGTCCCATGCGCGATGTCCATAAAGATTTCCCCTGTAAGCGACGCAGGAGGGGATGGATGGGGAGCAGGACCGCGATCTCGGCTGGAGTTCTCGCGGTGGCGCTGGTGACCGTCCCCGTGGCGGCGCCTGCCGCGTCGGCCGCTCCCCAGGACTGCACGCGAGACGGTGGCCTGCTCTCCGGGGTGACCAACACGCTGTGCGACGTGGTCAACGGCATCACCGGCACGGTCGACGACGTGACGGGCGGGACGACCGACAAGGTGACGGACGGCGTCGACAAGACCACCAACGAGGTGCTCGGCCGCGTCGGGGAGGCGGTGCCCACCACCAAGACGACACCCACCCCCAAGTCCTCGCACAACACGCCCACCCCCTCCACCACGGGGCTGGACGAGACACTGGGCGGCGTGTGCCTGCCGGTGCTGGCCTGCCAGGACCGGAGCGGGGTGGAGAAGGTGTCGCCCTCGCCCACCCCCGGCCGCACGTCACGGCCCCGGGAGTGGGGGGTGGAGTCCGTGCCCACGACCGCGCCGACGCCCCCGGAGGAGCGGCCGCAGCTCACGGACACGGGTCGGCCGGTCTCCGAGGAGAAGACGGTCGTCGACACGGACGAGCCCCGGGTGGATCTGCTGTGGCCCAATCCGTTCGCTCATGAGCTGACGGTCCCGATGCAGGACCAGCGGGTGGTACGGCCCAGCCCGCCGGCCTCGGACGTACTGGGGACGGCACTGACGATCGCGCTGCTGGCGTCGGCGGTGCTGGCCACGCGGATCGTCCAGCAACGCCGGCACCGGGCGGAGCCGTCGGAGTCGATCCCCTTCGAACCGGCCGGCGCCGGCAACGGCCGCCACCGCGTGGCCTGACACCCGGCCGACACCGGCAACGAGCGTCACCACCTGGCCCGACACCCGGCCGACACCGGCAACGACCGTCACCCACCTGGCCCGACACCCGGCCCACGCCGGACGCGATCGCCTGCCGCCCCGGCGAGTCCCGCCCCTCTCCACGGCGCGGCCATCTACGGCGCAGGCCCATCTGATGCGCGTTTACCGAGCGGCGCATTTGTCCCGCGTCAATCGTGCCGCGCACTGGTCGCGTGTCGCCGCGCTGAGCGTCGTAGGCATTGCGCCGAGTCCCGCACCGCCCTACCGGCCCGCCGCACCACGCCCTACCGCCCCGGCGCGCCGATGCGCCCCCGGTGCCGTGTCCAGTGGCATCGGGGGCGCATCACCGTCAAGGCGGGGGTGGTCAGGCGCCGATGGCGTGGACGCCGCCGTCCACGTGGACGATCTCGCCGGTCGTGGCCGGGAACCAGTCGGACATGAGGGCCACGCAGGCCTTGGCCGCCGGACCCGTGTCCGCGAGGTCCCAGCCCAGCGGGGCCTTCTCCGGCCAGCTGTCCTCGAACTCCTTGAAACCGGGGATCGACTTGGCCGCCATCGTGCGCAGCGGGCCGGCCGCCACCAGGTTGACGCGGATGTTCTGCTTGCCCAGGTCACGGGCGAGGTAGCGGCTGCACGACTCCAGGCCGGCCTTGGCCACGCCCATCCAGTCGTAGACCGGCCACGCCTTCGTGGCGTCGAAGTCGAGGCCGACGACCGCCCCGCCCTCCTTCATCAGCGGCAGGCAGGCCACCGCGAGGGATTTGAACGAGTAGGTCGACACGTGCAGGGCCGTGGCGACGTCGTCCCACGTGGTGTTGAGGAAGTTGCCGCCGAGTGCCGTCTGCGGGGCGAAGCCGATCGAGTGGACCACCCCGTCGAGGCCGTCCACGTGCTCGCCCACCCGGGCCGCGAGCGTGTCGAGGTGCTCGGTGTTCTGGACGTCGAGCTCCAGCACCGGCGCCGGGCTGGGCAGGCGCTTGGCGATGCGCTCCACCAGGCTGAGCCGGCCGAACCCGGTGAGCACCACGGTGGCGCCCTCCTCCTGCGCCAGCTTGGCCACCGCGAACGCGATCGAGGAGTCGGTGAGCACGCCGGTCACGAGGATCCGCTTGCCTTCGAGAATTCCCACGTCAGTGCCCCATTCCGAGTCCGCCGTCGACCGGGATCACGGCCCCGGTGATGTAGGAGGCGTCGTCGCCGGCCAGGAAGCGTACGACGCGTGCCACCTCCCCGGGCACGGCCTGCCGCCCGAGGGGGATCTGGGAGACGATCGCCTCGTGGTCGAGGTCGGCCGTCATGTCGGTCTTGACGAAGCCGGGTGCGACCACGTTGACCGTGATGTTGCGCGAGCCGTACTCGCGGGCCAGGGAGCGGGCGAAGCCGACGAGCCCGGCCTTGGAGGCGGCGTAGTTGGCCTGTCCGGCCTGGCCGGACAGGCCGACCACGGAGGAGATGAGGATGATCCGGCCGCGCTTGAGCTTCATCATCGGGCGGATGGCCCGCTTGGCGACGCGGTACGCGCCCGTCAGGTTGGCGTCGATGACGTCGGTGAAGGTGTCTTCCTTCATCATCGCCAGCAGCGTGTCCTTGGTGATCCCCGCGTTGGAGACGAGGACCTCGACGGGGCCCTGCTCCGCCTCGACCTTGTCGAACGCGGCCTCGACGTCGGCCATGCTGGTGACGTCGCAGCGCACGCCGAACAGGCCCTCGGGCGGCTCCCCCGATCGGTAGGTGACCGCGACGGCATCGCCGGCCGCGGCGAGTTCACGGGCGATCGCGAGGCCTATGCCGCGATTGCCCCCGGTGACGAGTACAGAGCGTGCCATGGCATCAGACGCTATCTCCTACCGGCGGGTATCCGGTTGTCCGGGTGGCACAAGATCACAGGGTTAGGATCGTGGACATGCGCCAGATCGATCCCGACTTCCTGGAGCTGCCGCTGCGGCAGCTCGCGGACGCCGCTCTGCAACGCGCCCGCGACCTCGGCGCCGAGCACGCCGACTTCCGCCTCGAACGCGTCAGAGCCGAGACACTCAGCCTCTATGATGCCCGGCTCGAAGGCGCCATGGACGCCGACGATCTGGGCTACGCCGTGCGTGTCGTCAAGGGCGGCACGTGGGGGTTCGCCGCGGGCATCCATCTGACGCCGGAGGCGGCCGCGACGGTCGCCGAGCAGGCGGTGCGGGTGGCCGAGGTGAGCGCCCCGATCAACAGGGAGCCCATCGAGCTGGCCCCCGAGCCGGTGCACGCCGACGCGGTGTGGGTGTCCTCGTACGACGTGGACCCGTTCGAGGTGGCCTCGGCCGACAAGGTGAGCCTGCTGGCCGACTGGTCGGCCGGGCTGATGAAGGGCGCCGACCACGTGTCGGCGCGGCTGCTCCAGGTCAAGGAGCAGAAGTTCTACGCCGACACGGCCGGCACCGTCACCACGCAGCAGCGGGTGCGGGTGCATCCCAAGCTCAATGCCATGAAGGCCCACGAGAGCGGCTTCGACGACATGTCCACGCTCGCCCCGCCGGTCGGGCGCGGGTACGAATACCTGACGGGCACGGGCTGGGACTGGCAGGCCGAGCTCGCCAGGCTGCCCGAGCTGCTGGCGGAGAAGCTCGCGGCGCCCTCGGTCGAGGCGGGCGACTACGACCTGGTCATCGACCCGTCCAACCTGTGGCTGACGATCCACGAGTCGATCGGCCACGCCACCGAGCTGGACCGGGCGCTGGGCTACGAGGCGGCGTACGCGGGCACCAGTTTCGCCACGTTCGACCAGCTCGGCGAGCTGGTGTACGGCTCGCCGGTGATGAACGTGACCGGCGACAGGACGGTCACGCACGGCCTGTCCACGATCGGCTACGACGACGAGGGCGTGCAGGGGCAGAGCTTCGACATCGTCAAGGACGGCATCCTGGTCGGCTACCAGCTCGACCGGCGGATGGCGCTGATGAAGGGGCTCGGGCGCTCCAACGGCTGCGCGTTCGCCGACTCGCCGGGTCACATGCCGATCCAGCGCATGGCCAACGTGTCGCTGGCCGCGGCGCCCGGCGGCCCTTCGACCGACGAGCTGATCGCGGGCGTGGAGCGCGGCATCTACATCGTCGGCGACAAGAGCTGGTCGATCGACATGCAGCGCTACAACTTCCAGTTCACGGGGCAGCGGGCGTACCGGATCTCCCACGGGAAGCTGGCCGGGCAGGTCAGGGACTTCGCCTACCAGGCGACCACGACGGACTTCTGGTGGTCGATGGAGGCGGTGGGCGGCCCCGAGACGTACGTGCTCGGCGGCGCGTTCAACTGCGGCAAGGGCCAGCCGGGCCAGGTCGCGCCGGTCAGCCACGGCTGCCCCTCGGCGCTCTTCAGGGGCGTGCGGATCCTCAACACCGTTCAGGAGGGCGGGAAGTGACGCCTCAGGAAATGGTCGAGAAGGCTCTCGAGCTCTCGGCCAACGACGACTGCGTGGTGCTCGTGGACGAGGGCTCCACGGCCAACCTGCGCTTCGCGGGCAACACGCTCACCACCAACGGCGTCGCCCGCTCCTCGCGGGTGACCGTGATCTCGATCGCGGGCGGGAGCGCCGGGGTCGTGTCGCGGTCGGTCGTACGCGACGAGCAACTCGCGGACGTGGTGGCGGCCGCCGACGCGGCCGCGCGGGACGCCCAGCCGGCCGAGGACGCCCGCCCGCTCGTCGAGGGCGTGCCGGAGTCGCCCCACTGGGACTCCTCCGTCGAGCCGACCGACATCGGGGTGTTCGAGGGGTTCGCCCCGGCACTCGGCGAGGCGTTCGCGGCGGCCGAGGCGGGCGGCAGGAAGCTGTACGGCTTCGCGGAGCACTCGCTGAACTCGGCGTTCCTCGGCACGTCCACGGGCCTGCGGCTGCGCCATGACCAGCCGACCGGCCGCCTGGAGCTCAACGCCAAGTCGGCCGACCTCAAGCGCTCGGCGTGGACGGGCGTGTCCACGCAGGACTTCACCGATGTGGACGTGGCGGCGCTGGACGCCTCGCTGGCGCAGCGGCTGGAGTGGGCCAAGACCCGGGTTGACCTCCCGGCGGGGCGTTACGAGACGCTGCTGCCGCCCAGCGCGGTCGCCGACCTGATGATCTACCTGTTCTGGTCGGCGGGGGCGCGGGACGCCCTCGACGGGCGTTCGGTGTTCTCCAAGCCCGGCGGGGGCACGCGGGTGGGCGAACAGCTGGCCACGCTCCCCGTCACGCTGTCGAGCGATCCGGGGGCGGCGGGCATCGCGTGCGCGCCGTTCGTGAGGGCGCACGCCTCCAGCAGGGAGAGCTCGGTGTTCGACAACGGGCTGCCGCTGGGGCCGACCGACTGGATCAAGGACGGCACGCTGGAGGCGCTGCTGCAGACCCGCTACTCGGCGGAGCTGAGCGGGCTGCGGGTGACGCCGGGGATCGACAACCTGATCATGTCGGGGCCCTCCGGCGGCGGCTCGCTGGAGGACATGATCGCCTCCACGCGGCACGGGCTGCTGGTCACCTGCCTGTGGTACATCCGCGAGGTCGATCCCCAGACGCTGCTGGTGACCGGGCTGACCCGCGACGGGGTGTACCTGGTCGAGCACGGTGAGGTCGTGGGCGAGGTGAACAACTTCCGCTTCAACGAGAGCCCGGTGGACCTGCTCGGACGGCTCAGCGAGGTGGGGGCGGCCGAGCGCACGCTGCCGCGGGAGTGGAACGACTACTTCCAGCGCACCGTCATGCCGCCGGTCCGGGTGCCGGACTTCAACATGTCGACGGTCAGCCAGGCCAGCTGACCGTCTCCGTCCGCCCGCCCGTGCCCATCGGCTCGGGCGGGCGTTCCGTGTCCGCCCGCACGCCGGCCGGGCGTCCCCCGGCGCCGCCCAAGGCCTGTGTGCGGCTCCAAGGCCGGTGTACGGCTCCAAGGCCGGTGTACGGCCCCAAGGCCTCCAGGGCCGCACACAGGGCCAGGACGGCGCACAGCACCAGGACGGCGCACAGGCCGCACATGCCGCACAGGCGGCGGAGGCCGCGGGAAGGCTCAGCCCCGGGCGGCGCGGTCAGGCGTCCTCGAGGCGGAAGCCCACCTTCATGCCGACCTGGAAGTGCGCGACCTCCCCCGCGTCGATATAGCCGCGGATCTCCGTCACCTCGAACCAGTCGAGGTGACGCAGCGTCTGCGAGGCCCGCTTGATGCCGTTGCGGATGGCCTCGTCGACGCTCTCCCCGGACGTGCCAACGATCTCCGTGACGCGGTACGTACGATCCGTCATCTCCACATCCTCCTTACTCGAGGGCCATGATCGCATGACCCCGCCCTCGCGCCAGGGTGCTGTCGCGCCCTCCCCTCTCGGGGTCTACCGTGGAAGATATGAAGGGGTGGCGTAGGAGACCAGTCGTGCACCACGTCACGGACGCCAAGCCGTCCCTGACGGCCGACATCCACAAGCGTGAGATCGGCTACCTCGTCAAGATGGGCATCCGGACGATCTGCCTGATCCTGGCCGTCGTGGTGCCGGTGCCGTGGCCGTACCGGCTGCTCTTCATCGCCGGGGCCGTCTTTTTGCCATACATAGCCGTAATCGGGGCCAATGAGAGGGGCAAGGGTGCCCCTCCGCCTACCTTTCACTCGCCTGAAGCTAACCAAACCGAGATACCGCTGCATCGACGCGAGATCGGGTCGTGACTAAGTCTTGACGCATCCCATGGGTTGTAGGTGTACGCTTTAGCCAAGCGCTCCGGTCCCCCGTCGGAGTGCTGGTGCCGGCGTTCCGGGCCCCCGTCGGAACGCCGATGACGCGACGCCGGGTGGTTTGCCCCCGTAACCACCCGGCGTCGCCTTTTCCCCGGCAAGCTCATTGATCAACATGACGGCCGCCGGGATCATCGGATCATCCGATAGGACCGCTTTCCCGAAATCGTTTTCACTCCCTCCCGCCTCCTAATTCACAGGAAATCCTCAGGGAGGAGGGAGCTTGACTTCAAGAGTTCGTTCGAGTCTCAGCTGTCTGTCAACGTCTCGGCGGTGGCCTGTCCCCAGTTCTTCGCCAATGTGATCAGTTTCGCCACGGCGTCGTCGGGGGCGGTGCCGGCGCCCTGGGCCAGGCCCAGCAGGTACGCCGTCAGGGGCGCGGCCGGTCTGGCCACGCCGTGGGCGACCTCCTTGGTGAGGTCGAGAATCAGGTCGCGGTCCACGCGGGCGGGGTCGATGCCCAGCTCCCGGCAGGCCAGGACGGTCCATTCGTTGAGCACGTTCATGCGAGCCTCCTCCAGATCGTCCATTGTGTCGCAGTCGAACCAGGGCCTACCGGGCAGCGCCAGCCGGACGGCGACCAGCGGGCCGAGCAGCCCCTTGAGCGAACGCCCCTGGTAAGCGGCGAGGGCCGTCTTGAGCGGGGCCGCCGGCCACGCCCCGGCCAGCCACTGCTCCCGGCCGCCGTCGTCCACCATGACGACCCCGCGGGGCGTCTGAGCGCCCGACGCGGCCGCCAGCAGGGCGGTCACGTGGGCGCCGGTCATGAACGGCAGGTCGCCCGCCAGGAGCACCACCCACGGCGCGGCGACCTGGTCGAGCCCGGCGGCCAGGGCGGCGACGGGGCCGCTCCTGGGCGGGTCCTCGCGGGCGAACACCACACCGGGGATCGGGCGCTCGGGGCCGACCACGACCGTCGTGCCCGCGCCGGACACGGCCGCCACCACGTGCTCGACCAGGGATCTGCCGCCCACCCTGAGGCCGGGCTTGTCGGCCCCGCCCAGCCGGCGCGCCTCTCCCCCGGCCAGGATCACCGCGTCGAAGGGCACCCGTTCGGGCCCGGCCATGGCGCTAGCCGCCGATGGCGGACATCGGCCGGGACGGCTGCAGGAAGGACGGGTCGTCGATGCCGTGTCCGGCGCGCTTGCGCGCGACGGCGGCGATCCACCGCGCGGCCAGTTCGTCGTCGGACGCCCCGTCGCGCATGGCGCTCTTCAGGTCGGACTCCTCCGTGGCGAACAGGCAGTTGCGCACCTGGCCGTCGGCGGTGAGGCGGACCCGGTCGCAGGAGCCGCAGAACGGCCGCGTCACCGACCCGATCACCCCGACCTTGGCGGGGCCCCCGCCCACGAGGAACCGCTCGGCCGGCGCGCTGCCGCGCTCCTCCAGGTCGTCGGCCGTGAGATCGAAGGCCGCCGACAGCCGCTCGAGGATCTCGTCGGCGGTGACCATGCCCTCGCGGCTCCAGCCGTGCTGGGCGTCGAGCGGCATCTGCTCGATGAAGCGCAGCTCGTATCCCTGCTCCAGGCACCACCGCAGCAGCGGCACCGCCTCGTGGTCGTTGACGTCGCGCATGAGGACCGCGTTCACCTTGACGGGGCGCAGGCCGGCCTCGGCCGCGGCGGCGAGCCCGGCGATCACGTCGGCGTGCCGGTCGCGGTGGGCGAGCCGCTTGAACGTCGCGGGGTCGAGCGTGTCGAGCGAGACGTTGACCCGGTCGAGCCCGGCGGCGGCCAGCGGCCCGGCGAGCCGGGCCAGCCCGATGCCGTTGGTGGTCAGCGAGACCTGCGGCCTGGGGGTCAGGGCGGTCGTGCGGGCGACGATGTCGACCAGCTCGCGACGGATGAGGGGCTCGCCGCCGGTGTAGCGCACCTCGGTGATGCCCAGGCGTTCGACGCCGATCGTCACGAGGCGGACGATCTCGTCGGCGGTGAGCAGTTGCGCGTTGGGCAGCCAGTCGAGCCCTTCGGGCGGCATGCAGTACGTGCAGCGCAGGTTGCACTTGTCCGTGAGGGACACCCGCAGATCCGTCGCCACCCGTCCGAACGAGTCTCGCAACACGGGGCGTCACCTCCTCTTCGTTCGCCAGAGGGCCAAGACTACGACGCCGGCCCGGCGGCTCCCAAAATCGCCCTTCTCCGCATGAGCAACGCATCGGCCCCTAGATCGATTCCACGCGTCCGGTGTCCGTCACTCGCCGGTGCCCCTGGCCAGCGGGGCGCGCCACTTGCGGCGCATGGCCCCGACCCGCAGCCCGAACGCCAGCACCGCCGCCGCCAGCGTGGCCGGCCACCCGTGCAGCCCGTAGGACGACAGCGCCGCCATCACCCCCGCCCCCAGCAGGGCGGGCACCGCGTAGAACTGCCGGTCGTAGAGAAGGGTGGGGATCTCCCCGACCAGCATGTCGCGCAGCATGCCGCCGCCCACGCCCGTCACCGCCCCGAGCAGTGCGGCGTGCAGCGGGCTGAGGCCGTACTCCAGGGCCTTCTGCGTCCCCACGGCGCTGAACAGACCCAGCCCCGCCGCGTCCAGCACGAGGATGACCGGCATCCCCCGGGCCACGTGCGGGTGCCAGAAGAAGACGATCACCGTCGCGACCACCGGCACCAGCACGTATCCGAGGCTCTGGAAGGCGGCGGGCCGGACGTTGAGTATCAGGTCGCGGACGATGCCGCCGCCCAGGGCGGTCATCTCGGCCAGCACCGCCATCCCGACCACGTCGAGCCGCTTGCGCACCCCCATGAGCGCACCCGTCAGGGCGAAGACGAAGATGCCGACAAGATCGAGAAGCTCAGTCACACTGGAAATCTTTATCGCATCGCGGGTTCGTGGTGCTCGGCCATCATCACGCGCAGCTGCCGCGTGAACATGAACAGCGCGAGGCCCGCCACGACCGCCATCGACGCCAGCACCAGGTAGTACGCCGGGTCGGAGAGCACGCGGCCGAGCCGCCCCGTCTGGCCGCCGATCGCGTCGCCGACCGAGAACGCGATGAACCAGACCCCGAGCATCTGGCTCTTGAACGCCTCGGGCGCCAGCTTCGTCGTCACCGACAGCCCGACCGGGCTCAGCGACAGCTCGCCGAAGACCTGGATCAGGTAGACGAGCACCAGCCACCACACCGACACCCGGCCGCCGCCGGCCAGAGCGGCCGCGACGGCCATGACCACGAAGCTCACCCCGATCGTGACCAGCGCGAACGCGAACTTCTGCGGGGTGCTCACCCGCGTCCCGAGCCGCACCCACAGCGCCGCGAACACCGGCACGAAGATCATGATGAAGAGCGGGTTGAACGCCTGCGTGGTGGCCGGCGTGATCTGGACGCCGAACAGCGTCAGATCGGTGTGGTCCCGCGCGAAGAAGAGCAGCTTGCTCGGCGCCAGGTCGTAGATCATCCAGAAGATGGACGCGGCCGCGAACAGCCAGATGTACGCCTTCATCCGGATCCGTTCGTCCTCGGTGAGGTCATGGCTGCCGAGCATGATGTAGGCGAAGTACCCCACGGTCACGAGCACGATGACCACGGTGATCGCCACGGTGAGCCGGTCGATCGTGAGCGTGCCGGTCGCCGCCCAGGCGGCCAGGGCGATCACCGGCCCCCCCACGCCGAGGGCCACCAGGCGGCCGAGCCGGCCGTGCTCCACGTGTGCCGGTGGCTCGCCGATGCCCCGCAGGCCGCGGCCGCCCCGTACGTACTGGATGAGACCGAGCGCCATCCCGACGGCGGCGGCGCTGAAGGCCAGGTGCCACCGGTCGCCGCCGGCCAGCCAGCCGACCACGATGGGCGCGAAGAAGGCGCCCAGGTTGATGCTGAGGTAGAAGAGCGAGAATCCGGCGTCCCTGCGCCCGTCGTCCTCCTCCGGGTAGAGCCTGCCGACCATGACGGACAGGTTCGGCTTGAGCAGGCCGGTGCCGCTGATGATCAGCAGCAGGCCGAGCCAGATGAAGAGCGGCGAGGTCACGGGCACGGCCATGCTGACGTGCCCCAGCAGGATGAGGCACCCGCCCAGGAACACCGACCGGCGCGCACCCAGGATCCGGTCCGCGATCCAGCCGCCGGGCAGCGCGACCAGGTAGATGAGCGCCCCGTAGACGCCGACGACGGCCTGCGCGGTCTCGTCGGGCAGGCCGAGGCCCTGCTGGGCGGGCGAGGCCGCCATGAACGTGGCGAGGATCGCCCGCAGCCCGTACCAGCTGAACCGCTCCCACATTTCGGTGCCGAACAGTGTGGCCAGGGCCCGCGGGTGCCCAAAGAACGTTTTCTCCTGCTTTTCCCGCATTCGCCCCCCTTGTACGAATTTGGTGGGATTACTGTACGTGATAGACGCAGGTATTGCCTCACGAACTCTTGCCGCCCCCGGACTGGTGTGGTGCGATGCAGGCCACTCACGCAAGTGAACACTGACTGGAGGCGGGTGCCATGGCCGAAGTCCTCGAAGTCCGGGCCGAGATCGAGCGCGAGATCGCCGGCCGTACCGTCTGCGGGCAGCTCAGGCACGCCGCCGAGCGATACCCGGACGCGCCCGCCTACTCCGACCCCGACGGGGACGGCTGGGCCACGCTGACCTACGCGCAGGCCTGCCGGCGGGTCCTGGAGATCGCCGCGGGGTTCGCCGCGCTGGGGCTGCAGCCCGGCGAGTCGGTGGCGCTGATGATGGTCAACCGGAGCGAACACGTGCTCGCCGACCTGGGCGCGGTGCACGCGGGCGGCGTGGGCTGCACGGTCTACTCGACGTTCGCGCCCGAGCAGATCGCGTTCGTGGCAGGGGACGTGGGCGCCAGGTACGCCGTGCTGGGCGGCCCCGCCGAGCTGGCCCGCTGGCAGCCGGTGCTGGACCGCCTCGACGGCCTCCGCAAGATCATCATGCTGGAGGGGACGCCCGACGGCGAGCGGTTCATGTCCTGGCAGGACTTCCTGGAGCTGGGCCGCGCCCGGCTGGCCGTGGACCCGAACGAGGTCGAGGCCCGCTGGCGCGCGGTCACCTCCGACGACGTGGTCACCGTCCTCTACACCTCCGGCACGACCGGCATGCCCAAAGGCGTGCCACTCACCCACGCGAACGTCTTCTACGAGGTCGCCGCCACCGACCGCATCACCGAGCTGCCCCTGCTGGGCACGCAGGTCTCCTATCTCACCTACGCGCACATCGCCGAGCGGATCCTCAGCCTGTACGTGCCCCTGGTCAAGGTCTCCCACGTGCACTTCTGCACCGACCTGGCGAATCTGGGCAGCACGCTGGGCCAGGTCAGGCCGATGATGTTCTTCGGGGTGCCGCGGGTGTGGGAGAAGATGGCGGCCCGCCTGCTCGCCGTGCTCGCCACCCAGCCGGAGGAGCAGCAGGCCGCCGTGCGCCGGGCCATGGCGGCGGGCGCCGCGTACGTGGAGGCGGGCCAGCACGGCCGGACGGTCACCCCCGAGATCCAGGCCGCCTACGACGAGGCCGACGCCTCGCTGCTGTCGGTCATCCGGGGCATGATCGGCTTCGACCGCGCCCGGTGGACCGCCACCGGCGCCGCGCCGCTGCCCGCGGAGGTGCAGCACTTCTTCGCCGGGCTCGGGCTCAAGGTCATCGACGTGTACGGCATGACGGAGACGACCGGCGCGTTCACCGGCAACAGCCCCTCCTGCTACCGCCTGGGCACGGTCGGCAGGGCCGAGCCGGGCGTCGAGGTCCGCATCGCCGAGGACGGCGAGATCCTCACCCGCAGCCCGCTCAACACCCGCGGCTACCTCAACCGCACCGATGCCACCGCCGAGCTGGTCGACGCCGACGGCTGGCTGCACACCGGCGACATCGGCACGGTCGACGAGGACGGCTTCTACCGGGTGATCGACCGCAAGAAGGAGCTGATCATCACCTCCGGCGGCGAGAACATCTCCCCGGCCGAGATCGAGAACCACCTCAAGGAGCACATGCTCATCGGCCAGGCCCTCGCGTACGGCGACAACCGGCCGCACCCGGTGGCCGTGCTGACGCTGGACGGGGAGGTGGCACCGGGCTGGGCGCAGGCGCGCGGCATCGCCTTCACCTCGCTCGCGGAGCTCGCCGAGCACCCGGAGGTGCTCAAGGAGGTGGAGGCCGCGGTCGAGGCCGCCAACGCCAAGCTGGCCAGGGTGCAGCAGGTGAAGCGGTGGGCCCTGCTGGGCGCCGAGTGGACGGCCGAGACGGAGGAGCTCACCCCGAGCCTGAAGCTCAAGAGGCGGGTCGTCCACGCCAAGTACGCCGACATCATCGAAGGTCTGTACGGCGGGCCGCGGCCGGCGGACCCCATGGCCGGCGAAGGCGGCTGATCACGGCTTTGCCATTGGTGGCGTGTGTCGAGGTCCTGGTCATTACCGGGTGCTTCCTACCGTCTCGATCATGATCAAAAGCCTTCTTCTCGCCTCGCTCGCGGCGGGGCCGTTCTCCATGCCCGCGTCCCCGCCCGAGGCCGAGCTCGCCATCCGGTCCATCACGGTGCGTCCCGAGGAGCCCGTGGTGGGGGCCTACGACTCCATCCGCCTGGTGATCGACGTGGTCGCCAAGGGGGCGAGGGGCAAGGACGGCGTCACCGTGAAGGTCGAGCCCGGTGCCCCGCCCGGCCCGGTTCTCGCCGACAAGGTGACCGAGGAGGCGACCCGCCGCCCGCAGGAACCATCCCCGGCCCCGAGCCCGCCCGCGGCCCCCGAGCCGAGCGTGGAGGTCACGCCCGCCCCTGACGCGGGGGCGGCGAGACTCGCCCCTTCGCGGCCGCTGTGGCAGGCCATGGGCCCCGTCCAGGCACCACGCGCGAACGACGGCTGGGAGACCTGGCGTTTCCTGCCCGACAAGCGGCTCAACCGCTACTACCCGACCGGCACCTGGACGATCACCGCCACCGCCAAGGGCGCGCACGGCGCCACGGTCACCGAGTACGCCTCGTTCCAGTTGAGGCGCGCCACCAGGATCACGTCGGTGACGGCCGAGGAGGCCGGGCGCTCCGGCGCGGTACGCCTGAGCGGCTCGCTGCGGCGGGTGGACCCGCGCGGCTACACCGGGTACGGCCCGTTCGCCAAGCAGCCGCTGGAGATCCTGTGGCGCCTCGACGACTCCTCACCCTGGGAGAAGGCGGGACAGACGACGACGGACGCCTCCGGGGCCTTCGAGACGACGGTCACGGGCCGCACGGGCGGCTTCTGGCGCGTCCGCTACCTCGGAACAGGACACTACGCCCCAGATATCTCTAAGTCTCAACAAATTACGCAATAGCCGAAAATAGTCCCTGGTGTGGCCTAAAACCGCCGTTGCTGAATCGTGATCAACTTTATCGCAACTTTTCCTTACCCTTACGCGTCATTGGCGATGACGTGCCCCGTCTCGGGGCCGCGTCTCAGACGGGGAAGGAAATTCGATTTGAAGATGCGACGCCTAGCCGCCGGCCTGGCGGCTGCCGCCCTGGGCGCGACGATGGTGGCCACCGCCGCCTCGCCGGCGCTCGCGGACCCGGGCCTGGACACCGGCCTGGACCCGGATGTCGCGGGCTACACCAGCCTGCAGTTCGACGCGAACCCCGAGCCCGCATGGCGGGGCCGGCCCATCGACCTCGAGGGCAAGCTCTCCGTGCAGTGTGACGAGGACTACATCAACGGCCTCGTCTCGGTCCACCACGCCGACAACTGCAATGACGAGGAGCGCTGGCACCGGCTGTCCTGGAAGCGGATCGTGATCCTCTTCCGGCCCGACGGCAGCGGCCGCTGGCAGTACGTGGACACCGTCAGGACCAGCAGCAGCGGCTACTTCTCGACGAGCGTGACCGCTCGCACGTCCGGCACGTTCCGGGCGGTCTTCGAGGGCTCCCGCTGGCTCTCCCCCTCGGAGGGCAAGGACTGGGTGCGGGTCATCGGCTACCGCCGCTGACCGCCCTGAGCAACGCCCGGCCGGCTCTCCGGCCGGGCGTTGCCCATGTCTTCAGTACGAGACGGCGACCTGGACGCGGTGGTGCCCCGGCCGCTCCACCTCGTCCACCACCGCCACCGCCAGGTCGGCGAACGACAGCGGCGGCTCCAGCGCCGGCACCTGACCGCCGCCGATCCGGTAACGCCCCGTCCTGGCCGCCGAGTCGTCGAGGAACACGGGCGGCGGCGCGAGCACCACCCAGTCGAGCTCCGACGCCTCGAACACCTCCAGCTCCGCCGCGTGCCCCAGCGAGAACGCCCGGTGGTCGGCCGGGAAGTCCGGCGTGTCCACGAGCCGGACCCCCGGCGAGACCTCCAGCAGGGTGCCGATCCCCAGCGCCACCAGCCGGGACACCCCGGCACGGGCCAGCCCGCCCGTCAGGGCCCGGGCCGCGGCCGTGTAGAACTCCGCCGACGGCACGTCCATCCGGGTCGCCGCCTGAACGGCCGCGTCGTGCCCCGCGGCCGCCCCCGCCACGCCGTCGAGGTCGGTGACGTCCCCGGCGACCACCCGTACCCCGGCTCCGGCGAGCGCCGGGTACTTCGCGGGATCCCGCACCACGGCCGTCACCTCGTGCCCCCGCCCGGCCGCCTCCGCGACCACCCGCCTCCCGGCCCGCCCGCCGGCGCCGAAAACCACGATCTTGCTCACTCTCATCACGCTCCCGCCGCGTGCCCGGGCTCTCCGGGCCACGCGCCGACGGTAAAGGGCGAGATGTCGCTTTCCGCAACGATAGTCACCTCCGGCACACCGCTTACGATGTGTGAATGGCCGAGCCTCTCGATCCGGACATGTTCGCCGGGTGCCCGCCGGTAGTCGCGCCGATCCGCGTCGGCGACAAGTGGACCGCGAAGATCATCCGCTGCCTGGAGTCGGCCCCGCGGCGCTTCACCGAGCTCCAGGCGGTGCTGCGCGGCATCACCCCGAAGGTGCTCACCGAGTCGCTGCGCGCCATGGAGCGCGACGGCCTGCTCACGCGCACCGCGTACGAGGAGATCCCGCCGCGCGTCGAGTACGAGCTGACCGAGCTCGGCCGCAGCCTCATCGAGCCCATGAACGCGGGCTGCGAGTGGTCGAGACGGCATCTGGCCGAGCTGATGCACGCCCGGGAGACGTGGTACGAGGCCGCGCGGTAGGCGGGTGAGCCGGCGGACAGCCCCCTCACACCATCGCGATGAGCGCCTCCGACGGGTGCGGGACGCCGGTGGGGCCGTGGTCGCGGGCGGCGCGGATGCGGGTGACCACGTCGGCGAGCACCTGGGGCGGCTGGGTGTAGGGCAGCCGGAGGTAGTTCTCCAGGGTGCCCTCCAGGCCGAACCACGGGCCGGGTGCGAGTCGTACCCCGTGATGGGCCGCCGCCTCCGCGAGCGGGGTGGCGCCGAGGCCGTCCAGGCGCACCCACAGGGTGCCTCCGCCGCGCGGCACCGTGAACGTCCACTCGGGCAGCTGCTCGCGCAGGCCCGACACCAGCGCGTCGCGTGAGGCGCGCAGGGTGCGGCGGCGCTCGGCGCGGGTCTCCTCCAGCCGGTCGAACAGCCGCGCCACCACGAGCTGCTCCAGCACCGGGCTGGCGATGTCCACGGCGGCGCGGAACATGGCCAGCCGGCGCGCGAGGGCCGCCGTGGTGCGTACCCAGCCGATGCGCAACCCGCCCCACCACAGCTTGGAGGCCGAGCCGACGCTGATCACGCGGCTGTCGGTATCGAAGGCCGCCGTCGGCGACGTGCGCGGCACCTCGTCCAGCGCCAGCTCCATCCACGTCTCGTCCACGAGCAGCACCGTGCCGGCGCGCCGGGCCGCGCCCACGACGGCGGCGCGGGTGGCGTCGTCCATGAGGGCGCCCGTCGGGTTCTGGAAGTCGGGCATGAGGTACGCGAGCCGCGCCCCCGACTGGCGCATGGCCCCGGACACCAGGTCGGCCTGCCAGCCCTCGTGCGAGATGCCCACGGGGACGATCCTGGCGCCGCGCTGGCGGGCCACGTCGACGGCGTGCGGGTAGGTCGGCGACTCCACGAGCACCGGGTCTCCCGCGCCGACGAGCAGGCCGAGCACGAGCTGGATGGCGTGCTGGGAGCCGGTCGTGACGAGGATCTGCTCCGGCCTGGTGGCCAGGCCCCTGGCGGTGTAGCGGGCGGCGATGCGCTCCCGCAGGACCGGCAGGCCCCTGGGGTCGTAGCCGTTGCCCATGCCGTACCTGGGCACGTCCTCCACCGCCTCCAGCATCACCTCCCGCAGGATGGTCGGTGCGGGCGGGGCGGCGCTCTGGATCTCGATGAGGCCGTCGCCGTCGGTGCCGAGCCACGGGTTGTCCGCCGTGGTGGCCGGGTCGGGCAGGGCCGTCCAGCTGCCTGAGCCCTGGCGGCTCTCCAGGTAGCCGCGCTCGCGCAGCAGGTCGTAGGCCGAGGTGACGGTGGTGCGGCTGACCTTGAGGGTCTCGGCCAGGTGGCGTTCGGCGGGCATGCGTACGCGTACCGGGATCTGGCCGTCCATGATGCGGGCGCGCACGCCGTCGGCGAGCGCGCGGTAGTACGGCCGCGCCGCCGGGTCGATCTGGACGAGCCGCGCCACCTGGGCCGCCGACAAATGCCGCATAATGAGGCCACTTTTCAGGATTGGCCCTGTTTTGGCAAGTCAGCGGGATGCCACTGTGGGGCCACTATGAGCGAAACGACCGTCCCCAGGATCAGCCCCCTCCCCGCCCGTCTCGTCCGGTTGTACGGCGGGCTCGCGCTGTACGGCGCCGGCATCGGCCTCCAGGTGGAGTCCGGGCTGGGGAACGACCCGTGGGACGTGTTCCACCAGGGCCTGGGTGTCCGGACCGGGCTGTCCATCGGGACCGTCATCATCGGGATCGGCGCGCTGGTGATGCTGCTGTGGATCCCGCTGAAGCAGCGGCCCGGGCTGGGCACCGTCAGCAACGTCCTCTTCCTGGGCCTGTTCGCGGACGCCGCGATCTTCCTGCTGCCCACGCCGTCGCACCTCGCGCTGCAGGGCCTGTACGTGGTGCTCGGCGTGGTCTCCATCGCCCTGGCCACGGTGCTGTACATCGGCGCCGGGATGGGGCCGGGCCCGCGTGACGGCATCATGACCGGGCTGGTGCGGCTCGGCCTGTCGGTGCGGCTGGCACGCTTCCTCATCGAGGTCACCGTCCTGGCCGCCGGGTGGCTGCTCGGCGGCACCGTGGGCGTGGGAACCCTGGTGTTCGCGCTGGCCATCGGCCCGCTGACCCAGCTGTTCACCCGCTGGTTCCCCTTGACGTGACCCCGTGGCCGGGACGGACATGACGCGACATGATCGGCCCCGGTCACGGGATCACCCATGCGCGAGTAACGTCAAGGCATGCGGATCGAGGATTACGCCCTGATCGGAGACATGCAGTCCGCGGCGCTGGTCGGCAGAGACGGATCCATCGACTGGCTCTGCCTGCCCAGGTTCGACTCGCCGTCGTGCTTCGCGGCGCTGCTCGGCAGCGAGCGCAACGGCCACTGGTGGCTCGGGCCCACGGGCCGGCGCCCCGCCACGCGGCGCCGTTACCGTCCCGACACGCTCATCCTGGAGAGCGAGTGGGACACGCCGACCGGCACGGTCCGCGTGGTCGACTTCATGCCGCCGCGCGACCGCAACCCCGACGTCGTGCGCATCGTCGAGGGCGTCTCCGGGAGCGTGGAGGTCTCCACGCAGCTCAGGGTGCGCTTCGACTACGGCCGGATCGTGCCGTGGGTGCGCCGCAGCAACGGCCACCTGCAGGCCGTCGGCGGGCCCGACTCGGTGTGGCTGCACTCCCCCGTGCCGCTGAAGGGCGGCGACTACGCGCACCGGGCCACCTTCACGGTGAAGGAGGGCGAGCGGGTGTCCTTCGTCTTCACGTGGCACCCATCGCACGAGCCCATGCCGACGCAGATCGACGCCGACACGCAACTCGCCGAGAGCGAGGCCATGTGGTCGGAGTGGGTGAGCCGATGCACGTACGAGGGGCCGTACCGCGAGGCCGTGGTCCGGTCGCTGATCACGCTGAAGGGCCTGACCTACTCCCCGACCGGCGGCATCGTCGCCGCGCCCACCACGTCCCTGCCCGAGGACCTGGGCGGGGTGCGCAACTGGGACTACCGGTTCTGCTGGCTGCGGGACGCCACCATGACGCTCGACGCGCTGATCAGCTCCGGCTACCTGGAGGAGGCCGCTGACTGGCGCTCGTGGCTGCTGCGGACCATCGCCGGGCGCCCCCAGGACCTGCAGATCATGTACGGGGTCGCGGGCGAGCGCCGCCTGCCGGAGCTCCACCTGGACTGGCTCGACGGCTACGAGGACTCCCGGCCGGTGCGGATCGGCAACGAGGCGGTCAGGCAGCTCCAGCTCGACGTGTACGGGGAGGTGATGAACTGCCTCTACGTCTCGCGCACCCGCGGCCTGTCCGCCGACGACCGGGCGTGGACCATCCAGCGGCAACTCCTCGACTACGTGGCCGAGCACTGGGACGAGCCGGACGAGGGGCTGTGGGAGGTGCGCGGGCCGCGCCGGCACTTCGTGCACTCCAAGGTGATGTGCTGGGCGGCGATGGACCGGGCGGTCAAGTACGTCGAGCGGTTCGGGCGGACCGGGCCGGTGGAGCAGTGGCGGACGCTGCGGGACACCATTCACGACGAGATCTGCGCGAAGGGGTTCGACGCGCGGCGCAACACCTTCACCCAGTCGTACGGGTCGTCCGAGCTGGACGCGGCGCTGCTGATGATGCCCGTCGTCGGTTTCCTGCCGGTCGACGACCCCCGGATGGCGGGGACCGTCGCGGCCATCGAGAAGGAGCTCATGTCGGACGGGTTCGTGCTGCGCTACCCGATGGCGGCCGACAACGACGTGGACGGCCTGACGGGCGGGGAGGGGGCCTTCCTCGCGTGCAGTTTCTGGCTGGTCGAGGTGATGGCGATGCAGGGCCGCAAGGAGGAGGCCAAGGACCTGTTCGAGCGGCTGCTGGCGCTACGCAACGACGTGGGGCTGCTGTCCGAGGAGTACGACCCCCGCTACGGCCGCCTGGTCGGCAACTTCCCGCAGGCGTTCAGCCACGTGCCGCTGATCCACGCCGCCCGCGCGCTGTCGTAGCGTCCGGGCGGGTCACGGGCCGGTGAGGCGGCGCTCGCCGGCCGTGGTGATCACGAACACCTGCCAGTTGAAGTACGCATAGTAGTTGCGCGGGTCCCGCTTCATCTGGCGGGCGTGCAGGAGGATCGCGTTCACGTACGCCTGGGACGGGTTGTACGCGTGCAGCGCCCGGCGGTAGTCGCGCGGGGCGCCCGACGCGCGCAGGTAGTTGGCGGCGCCCATGACGGCGTCGCGCGGATCCCGCACGTCGCCGCCCATGCCGTACGCCTTCCAGGTCCCGGGCATGAACTGCATGGGGCCCTGGGCGCCGACATAGCTGTTGGAACGCACCCGGCCGAACTTCGTCTCCGCGAACATCACCGCCGCCAGCACCTCCCACTCCACGCCGAACCGGCGCTCGGCCTTCTTGAAGTAGCCGAGCAGCTCGGCGGCGGGCCGCGGCTCCTGCACCTTGAACGTGGCCGACGGCTTGATGGGGTGGGCCAGGGCGAGCAGCTCTCGGATGGCGGCCGTGTTGTCCTTGGCCTCGGCGGCCAGGGCGGCCGGCAGGCGGGCGAAGGCCTGGGAGGCGAGCTTGGGGTGGCGGGCGGCGTAGCGGTAGAGGCGCTGCTCGTGCAGGGCCAGGAGCTCGACATCGCGAGGGGCCTTGCCGGTCTTGGGCCAGGCGTCGATGGCGGCGTCGAGCGCGGCGCTGTTCCGCTTCAGCGCGGCGGCCAGGCGGGCGGCGTCCTGGGGGATCGGCTCGTCGGGGGCGGGGAGCGTCTCACTCGCCTGCTGGGTGCCCGGCGTGGCGGTGGGTGTGGACGCGGGCGGGGTCGAGGCCGCCAGGGGCTGCCGGGCCGCTCCCGACGGCTGGGCCGGCGCGCCGCAGGCGGCCGCGCCGAGGAGGGCCGCGAGCGCCACCGCGCCCACGGCGCGGGTCGTGCGGGCGGGTCGGGGCGGGATGTCCTGGCGTTCCTCCATGGTCGGCCAACCTACCCGGTCCGGCGGCCTGCTCTCACGTCACGGCGGTCACTTGCGTACCTCGCGTCGGCCGATCGCGACGGGGCTTCCCGGCTTTCGTACCGCGCGTCGCCGGTCGCGACGGGACTTCCCGGCCTGCCGGAGGCTCAGGACGGGCCGGACGCTGGAGGTCGGGAGCCGGGCCTGCCCGCGCGCAGGGCCCGGGGCGAGGCGCCCAGCTCGCGGCGGCACACCTTGTTGAACGCCTGCAGGTCCGGGATCCCCACCGCGGCCGCTATCGCGGGGATCGCGAGGGTCGAGTCGCGCAGCAGATGCAGCGCGCGGGACATCCTCCTGCGGCGGATGTAGGCCACCACGGTCAGTCCCGTCTGGGCGCGGAACAACCGGGTGAGGTGGTTGTGCGACACCCCGGCCGCGCGGGCGATGCCGGGGACGGTCAGCGGCGCGGCGAGGTCCGCGTCGATGTGCTCCATGGCGGCCGCCACGACGGCGTGCGCGCTGCCGGCCACGGGCAGGTTCGCCACCCGCCACAGCACCGTCCACACCTCCGCCGAGGCCCGCGCCCTGGTGTCGGGGACGGCCGCGATGGCCTGCCGCAGCGAGGCGGCGATGAGCGGCGCCTGGTCCCCGGCGTCCCGCATGACCGCGACGACCCGCCGCTCGTCCGCGCCGGGCAGCCTGAAGTGCGCGTACAGGTGCTCGGACCTGCCCTGGTAGTGGTAGTGCACCTCCGCGCCGGGCGGGATCAGGCTCACGTGGCCGGGCTTGATCGCGTGCGTGGTGCCTTCGAGCACCAGTTCGGCGGCGTACCCGTACAGATGGAGCTGCCAGAGGTCGGGCAGCCGGAACACGTCGTGCGGGCTGACCACACCGTGCACGCTCACCCCGGCCCCCGCCA
Organism: Nonomuraea sp. NPDC050786; assembly: GCF_040654115.1. Lineage (NCBI taxonomy): Bacteria > Bacillati > Actinomycetota > Actinomycetes > Streptosporangiales > Streptosporangiaceae > Nonomuraea > Nonomuraea sp. NPDC050786. The sequence continues at coordinate 161,132 of NZ_JBFAHJ010000025.1, read as the reverse complement.
CCGCGGGCGGCTCGGAGAGCGCGATCTCCACCTGCCGCACAGAGCTCTGTCTACACCAGCGAAGGAAAATGAACCAGTAGTTGATGATTACAACCCACGACATGGCTGATGTCCGGTTCTAACTTCGAGGCATGCGAACCACTTTGCTGACGTCCGTACAGGTCGCCGGATTCGTGGCCGCCGGTTACCTGCGGCTCGACGGGGTCGTCCCGGACGAGCTCAACGACCAGGCGATCGACGTGCTCGAGGCGGGCATCCCCCGCTCGCCCTACGGAACCCCGGTCGCCAAGGCCTTCCCCGAGGGGTCGTTCGCCCGGCGGCTGATCGAGCTGCCCGCCGTCGCGGGCGCCCTGCGCTCGCTCGTCGGCCCCGACCCGACCGTCGACCACCACGCCGTGCACGTACGCGAGCCGCGCGAGGGCCACGCGCAGCCGCTGCACGCCGACGCCATCATCGACACCCGCATGGACGCGTTCGACGTGCAGCTCATGTACTACCCGCGCGAGGTGAGCGCGGACATGGGCGGCACGCTGGTGGTGCCGGGCAGCCACCTGCGCCGGATCAACGAGAGCGACACCGGCCGCTACCAGAACCTGCGCGGCCAGACCCGGCTGACCTGCCCGGCCGGGACCGTGATGCTGCTCCACCACGGCATCTGGCACGGCGGGCGGCGCAACGACAGCGACGTGCGGCGCTACATGTTCAAGATCCGCTTCAACCCCACCGTGCCGCAGGTGCGGCTCTGGGACGTCTCCGACCTGGACGACCCCGCCGTCACGGTCGAGCTCGATCGGCGTTTCCCCTGGTACGAGCACGCGACCGGGCGGCTGGAGGTGCACAACCGGGTGCGGTTGTGGCGGGCCATGACGGGCGATGCCTCGTTCGATGTCGAGTACTGGAACACGCGCGTGAACAACCGCCCCGGGAGGGTCGCATGAAGCAGCAGGTGCTCGTTCTCTACCTGGCCACCTCCGCGCTCGACGCTCCCGTGGTGGGCTGGTCGCGCTACGACGGCACCGGGCGTACCGACCCGACGGCGGGCGACGGCGACGAGCCGCCGTACGAGACGGGGGTGGAGGCGCTGCGGGACGGATGGCGGCTGTTCCAGGCGTCTCAGCTCATCCCGCCGTATCCCGGACACGAATACGACACGTCGTTCCTGAAGCACGAGTTCTTCTTCGAGAAGCTGTCGTAAAACCGGACGTACGGGCCTTATTGTGTGATCGCCCGATGTGATCCGTGGAAGGAGCGGGATGCCGGACATGCGCCCGCTCCGGCCGGGCGATCCCGAGCGGATCGGCTCGTACCGGCTCGTCGGCGTGCTCGGCTCCGGCGGCCAGGGGGTCGTCTACCGGGGCGTCGGAGACCGCGACGTGGCGATCAAGGTGCTGCACGGCCACCTCAGCCACGACGACGACGCCACCAAGGGCTTCCTGCGGGAGGTGGAGGCGGCGCGGCGGGTGGCCGCGTTCTGCACGGCCGCGATCCTGGACGTCGGGACGGTGGACGACCGGCCGTACATCGTCAGCGAGTACGTGCCGGGCGACACGCTGCAGGCCGTGGTCCGGACCTTCGGGCGCCGGGTGGGCGGGGCGCTGGACCGGCTGGCCATCTCCACCCTGACCGCGCTGGTGGCCATCCACCAGGCCGGTATCGTCCACCGGGACTTCAAGCCGGGGAACGTGCTGATGGGCCCGGACGGGCCGATCGTCATCGACTTCGGGATCGCCAAGGCGCTCGACGCCACGACCGGCACGTCCGCGCCTGTGGGGACGCCGGCGTACATGTCGCCCGAGCAGTTCAGGGGCGAGCGGGTGGGGCCCGCCTCGGACGTGTTCAGCTGGGCGGGGACGATGGTGTTCGCCGCCACGGGGCGCACGCCCTTCGCGGGGGACACGGTGGCGGCCGTGGTGAACAGCGTGCTGAGCGGCGTCCCGGACCTTTCCGGGGTGCCGCCGCACCTGCTGCCCATCATCGAGACCTGCCTGTCCAAGGACGCCGCGGTCCGGCCGAGCCCGGCTGAGCTGCTGCAGCGACTCATCCGGCAGGCGGGCCCGGGCGCCGGCGCCCTCCCGGGCCACAACGCCGGCGTTCTGCCGGGGCACGGCTCAGCGCACCCCGTCACGGGCATCCCGCCCATCGGCTCGTCCCGACCGGCACCGGCCGCTCCGCCGGGTGCGGCGCCGGTGCCCGGCCCGCCATCCGCAGGAGCGGCTGGAGCGGGGCCGGCGGGTTCGCCGCCTGTGGGAACGATGCAACCGCCGAAGCCTCCGCCCGCCGGGAGCGCACACGCCCTGTCTCCGCCCGCCGGGAGCTCGCACGCCGGGCCTCCACCCGCCGGAAGCGCATACGCTGGGCCTCCGCCCGCCGGAAGCGCGCACGCCGGGCCTCCGCCTCCGCGTGCCGCGAGGCCCCTTCCAGGCGACGCGCCCGCTCCGGCGGGACGGCCGCCGCTGTCCGCCTGGACGGGATTCCCTGCCGGAAACGGGTCGGTGGCCGATGCGGACACGGCGCCCGGGCAGGGCCGGCCGGTCAGCCGGCGGGCCATGATCGGCGGGGCCGCTGCCGCCGCCGCGGCCGCTCTCGCGGTGTCCGCCTTCACTGTCTTCCGGCCGCGCGACGACCTCCCCTCCCCGATCGACCGGAGCACCACCCATCCGACCGGCGGGGGCCAGACCGCCACCGCCGGGTCCCCTACGGCCGCGTCGCCCACTCCTGCCGCGTCCGCGCAGCCTTTCGGTACGCAGCTCGCTGAATCCGTACCCCTCCCCGCAGCGGACGGCGCCCCCAAGGTGCTGGCCGCCACAGGGGGCACCGTCGTGTGCGGGACGGCCAAGGGGGCGGTGTCCGCCTGGGACCTCGGCCAGGCGCCGACCAGGCTCGGGGACGGCGGGGGTTCGACGGCGTGGGTGGCCGCCGGCAGCGTCGGCGGTACGCCGGTGGTCGCCTCAGGGCACCTCGACGGCCGGATGCGGCTGTGGAGCCTGGCGGGCGAGAGCCTCGCCTCGCACAAGGTGAGCGACCCCGTCATCGCCGTCACCGTCGCGGCGGGCGCGGCGGTGGCGGTGTCGCAGAAGTACGACGACATGAAGGACCTCCACAGCGTCGTACGGCTCTGGGACATCTCCACCGGAAAGCAGATCGGCCCCGCGATCAACGACCACTTCCAGGGCGTCAGAGGGCTGGCCTTCGGGCGGCTGGGCGAGGACGACGTGCTCGTCACGGGTGACGGCCGCCAGCGCGTCCGGGTGTGGCGGCTGTCGGACGGGAAGATGACGCACTCCTTCCACACCGGGGAGATCGGCGGGATCGAGCTGCTGGCCTGCGGCGAGGTCGACGGCAAGGCCGTCCTCGTCTCGACCCACCTGGACGCGACCCTGCGCGTGTACGACCTGGCGACGGGCAAGCGCAGGAAGAAGTGGACGTTCAGCGACCAGAGCCCGGACGACCGGGGCGCCGCGGCCCTCGTCGCGGGGCGCGTGGCAGACGTGCCCTTCGCGGCCGTCGCCCACGCTCCCTGGAACGGCGACGTCATCGTCCGCGTCTGGGACCTCCGCGACGGCGACGTCATCGGCGTGCTCGGTCCCGGTCGCGGCGGGGCGATCCGCACGCTGGCGCTCGCGGAGCAGGACGGCCGCCCGGTGCTCGCCGGCACGGGCGACGACCGCGCGCTGCGCGTCTGGAGCCTCGGTCCGAGCTGAGCCGCCCGGAGCGGTTGGTTGCGGCGATCCCGAAATTTGGTTTTCGGGCCTCGGATGTGAAAGCTCGCGGGAGCGCTCCCAGTCGCTCGACAGCCGTCTGAGGTGCGGATATTTCCGGTCGTTGGACCACTTGTTCAATTAAGGTGCCTCCGCAAGCCGCCGCAGGCGCGCCGGGCAGGGGTCTTGACATCCCAGGCAGAGCGCTCCCTACCGGTCCGTCACTACAACGTTCCAGATTTTCACGTCTCTCGAAATGACGCCGTTGACCTGGTCTTTTGCCACCGCACTACGGTTAGTCAATGGGCCAGACAATTCCGGTAGGTCCGATATTTGTTATTTAGCTCAGCACCATGGGAACAGCTGCCATACTGCGTTTGGGAGCGCTCCCGCGAGCGTCTTCCCTCATGACGCCCCTCCACGAGGACCGGCTGTGAACCATCCCGACCCCCTTCTCGACGCCCGGCGCCCATGGGCCGCGCACATCTGGTGGATCGCCCTGGCCGTCGGCGCGGCCGGCTTCGCCTTCGTCTGGCTGGCCACCCCGCACGCCCGCGAGATCGACGCCGCCTGGCAGCTCGTGGCCAAGCTGATCGCCTTCGCCTTCCTGTGCTGCGCGATCGCGTTCTTCCCGTGGGTGTCGCCACGCCTGAGCTGGCTGCTGTACGTCCCGTTCGTCTTCTTCACCGGCTACCTGATCCCGAGGATCAGCTGGTTCTACTACGGGGACGGCGCGCGGGCGCACGGCGACAGCTTCTACACCCACCTCTACCTGCTGCTGTATCCGGCGATCGTGCTCACGGTCGCCGCCGCGTACCGGATCGGCGGCGGCTCCCCGGGCCGCTGCCTGAAGATCATGGCCACCGGGGTGCTGATCGTCTTCTCGGGCTTCCTGGACGTGATGTGGCAGGTGGTCAACCCGGTGGAGATCCCCAAGCTCATCGACGCCCCGCACATCAACCTGTTCACCGGCGGGCCGATCTCGTTCGGCGCGGCGATCTGGTTCGCGCTCGCCCATGTCCCCTTCATCGTGGGAATCAACCTGCTTCCCCTTGACCGCTGGATCGCGCGCCTGACGGGAGCCGGCGCGGACGCCACTCGGAGGAGGTGACCATTGCCGAACGCGCCTGCCGCGCCGCCCCTGATCGACATCTCGGTGGCGGCGCCCGCGTACAACGAGGCGGAGAACATCGCGGCCGCGGTGACGGAATGGCGGCAGTACCTGGAGCGCCACCCGGCCATCGGCGCTTGGGAGATCGTCGTGTGCGACGACGGCAGCGCCGACGCGACCGGGAAGATCCTGGAGGAGCTGCGGGAGGACTGCCCGGGGCTCGTCGTCGTCACGTTCGGGCGCAACCGCGGCGCGGGGGCCGCCATCGCCGCCGCGATCGCGCGTACCCGGATGGACTGGGTCGTGCTGCTGGACTCCGATGGGCAGTTCCCGATCGCCAACCTGGACCGGTTCATCGGGCGCATCCAGGCCGGTGCGGGGCTCGCGTTCTCGGGCGCCCGGATCAGGAAGGCCGACAGCCTGCCGTACCGGTGGGGCTCGGCGGCCAGCGGCGCGGTCAGCAACCGGCTGCACCGCACCCACTACCGCGACTTCAACTCGATCTTCAAGGTGGTGTACGGGCCGTTGTTCCGCGCTCTGCCGCTGGAGTCGGCCGGGATGAACTGCTCGACCGAGATCACGGCCCGCGTCGCCGAGCTGGGGCACACCTGGGTGGAGGTGCCGATCGAGCATCGCGCGCGGGGTGGCGGCAGCCGGGGCTGGCGGTTCTGGCGGGGAGCGCGCGACCGGGCGCTGTTCGTGGGCTACCTCGGGCTGCGCCACTGGCTGCTGCGCCGCGGCGTGCTCCGCGTCCCGGTGCCGGACGAGGAGGTCCGGTGAGGGTCTCCATGTTCAGCGGCGGGCGGGGCGCGGCCGGGATCGCGCGCGCCCTGCTGTGCCGGCCGGGGCTGGAGCTGTCCCTGCTGATCAACGGGTACGACAACGGGCTGTCCACCGGCGCGCTGCGCCGCTACCTGCCGGGCATGCTCGGCCCGTCCGACTTCCGCAAGAACCTCCTGCTCCACCTCGACCGCGGCGACCCCCGCCGGGAGCTGCTCGAACGCCGGCTCGCGCCGGGCACCACGGCCGCGGACCTGGAGCGGCTGATCGACGGGCCGCTGGACTACCGGATCACGCGCGAACTGCGGGTCTTCGCCGGGCGGCTCCGCGCCGAGCCGGACGGGCTGGACCTGGCCGACTGCGCGCTCGGCAACCTCGTGTTCGCCGGGGCGTACCTGCGGCTGGGCGAGGACTTCAACGCGGCGGTACGGACGTGCGCGCAGACGTTCGGGTCTCCGGCGAGGCTGCTCAACGTGACGGCCGGCGAGAACGCGTTCCTGGTCGCGCTCAAGGAGAACGGGCGGCTGCTGGCCGACGAGGCGGACATCGTCGCGCCGCAGGACGCGACGGCCATCACGGGGCTGTTCCTGCTACGGGAGCCGCTGACGGCCGCCGCCCGCGCCGAGCTGGCGGGGCGGCCTCCGGAGCGGGTGCGGGAGCTGCTGGCCCGGCGCGCGGCCCGCGTCACGCCCAGTCCCGAGGCGCTGGGGGCGCTCCGGGACGGCGACCTCATCGTGTACGGCCCCGGCACGCCGCACTCGTCGCTGCTGCCCAGCTACCTGACACCGGGCGTGGCCGAGGCGATCGCGGAGAGCCGGGCCGCGGCCAAGGTGTTCGTGGTCAACATCGGGGGCGACCACGACATCCAGGGGCTGACGGCCACCGATCTGGTGGACCGCACGCTGGCGTACCTGGGCGACCCGGGCAACGAGCGGCGGACGATCACGCACGTCCTCAGCCATCACAGCGCTTCCGGCGGGCTTGCGGTGCCGTGCGCGGTCGTCGAGCGCGGGTGCTGGGCGGGGGCGCGCTGGATCAGCGCGGACCTGGAGGACGCCGACCGTCCCGGCACGCACAGCGGCCCGCGCACCGCCGACGCGCTCCAGGCCGTGCTCGGCGAGATCTCCCTGGCACGGGCCGGATGACCGGGTTCACGGATCCCGCTCGGGCCGCCACGGCGGGCGGCGCTCCCCACGCGAACGCGCCGACCGGCACCGCGGCCACCGCGGCCACCGCGGCCACCGCCCGAGCGGACGCCCCTTCGGCGAACATCGCGCCCGCCACCGCGCCCGCCACCCGAGAACGCGCCGCCGACGCGAGCACGGCCGCCGACGCGAGCACGGCCACCGGCGCAAGCACGGCCACCGGCGCCGAGAAAGGCGCCATCGGCACAAGCCCGGCCAGGGGCGGTCGAGAAGGCGCCAGCACCCGCCCCGCGAGCGACGACCCAGGAGGCGTCAGCACCCGCCCCGCGAGCGACGACCCAGGAGGCGCCAGCACGAGCTCGGCCAGGGGCGACCGAGGAGGCGACAGCACGCGCCCTCCAAGCGACGACCCAGGAGGCGTCAGCACGCGCCCGGCGCCCAGCGGCCCAGCAGGAGTCGGCACGAGCCCGCCGCACAGCGGCGCAGGAGGCGGCGGCGTGAGCGCTGCGGGCAGGCGCCGCGAAGGCGGGGGCGTGGGCGGGGTGCCGGCAAGGGTGGTCGCCGGAAGGCGGGTGTGGTTGTGCGATCTTGACGGGACGCTCGTGGATTCGTTCCCCGCGCACGAGGCCGCGTTCCGTCAGGCGATCGCCGAGCTCGTCCCGGCCGCGCTCCCGACGTTCCGCTACGCCGACCACGCCGGCGCGAGCACCGCCGAGGTGGCCGCGCTGCTGACCGGGGGGCACGAGGTGGCCGGGCGGCTGGTGCGGCGCAAGCAGGAGCTGTACCGGCGGTTCGTCGAGGAAGGCCGGGTCGTGCCGTTCGCCGGGGCGCGCCGGCTGCTCGACCTGCTGGGCGGCGCCGGCAGAGTGGCGTACCTGGTCACCAGTGGCAGCCGCGGGTCGGTGGAGCGGGTGCTGAAGGGCTCGGCCCTGGGTGCGTGCTTCCGTGACGTGCTCACCGCCGACGACGTGCCGGTGAGCAAGCCGGACCCCGAGTTCTACCGCCTGGCCTGCCGCCGCTGGCAGGTCGATCCCGCCGAGGCCGTCGTGCTGGAGGACTCCCCCCACGGGGTGGCCTCCGCCGTCGGCGCCGGGCTGGCGACGCTGCAGGTTCACACCACCGAGCCCGCCCCCGGCGCGGTCGCGGTGCGCGGGCTGGACGAGATCGTGTCCCTGTTGGAGATGACGTGAGTATTTGCGCGGTGATACCGGCCGCCGGGCGTGGCACCAGGCTGGGCCAGGGCATCCCGAAGATCATGATCGAGGTCGCCGAGGGCGTCACCGTGTGGCACCTGCTGCTGGAGCGGCTGCGGCCGTGGACCGAGCACGTCCACGTCGTCGTCTCCCCCGACGGCGAGGGCCCGTTCCGCGAGCTCGCCGCCGCGGAGATCGACGCGGGCGCGGTGTCGGTGAGCGTGCAGGAGCGGCCCACCGGCATGGGAGACGCGATCTTCGGGGCCGCGGGGCACTGGGCGGCGTACGAGACGATCCTGGTGGTCTGGGGCGACCAGGCGAACCTGTCCCCCGCCACCGTGCGCGAGGTCGTCGCCGCCCACCCGGGCAAGGGGCTGACCCTGCCGCTGGTGCCGATGGCCGAGCCGTACGTGGAGTACGAGCTGTCCGGCGGCGAGCTGGTACGCGTGCGGCAGTCCCGCGAGGGCGACGAGTGCCGGCCGGGCGGGCTCAGCGACGTCGGCGTGTTCTGCCTGGCCACCGAGGGGCTGCGGGCGGCATGGGAGCGGTACGCGGCGCGGGCGGCGCAGGGCGCGGCCACCGGCGAGGTGAACTTCCTGCCGTTCCTGCCGCACCTGTCGCGGGCCGAGGGCCTGCCGGTGACCGTGGTGCCCGTGACCGACCCGGACGAGGCGCGCGGCATCAACACCGCGGAGGACCTGGAGTTCGCCCGGCAGGCGTACCAGCGGTGCAGGTCCTGAAGACCCGCGCGGCCGGGCTGCGGAAGGCGGCCGGGCCGACGCTGGTGAGCACGGTGGCCAGCGGCACGGCGGCGGCGACCACGCTGGTGATCGCCCGGGGGGCGGGGGCGAGCGCGTTCGGCCAGTTCACGGTGGTGCTGTCGATCGCGCTGATCGTCACCGTCGGCATGCTGACGAGCCTGCACTACGTGATGCTGCAGGAGCTGCCCAGGGCGGATCCGGAGCGGCGGCCCGAGCTGGTGGCCACGGCGCTGCTGGCCACGCTCGCGGTGACCGCCGGGCTGGCCGTGCTGGGCATGCTGGCGGCGCCGCTGCTGACGGCGGCGCTGAACGTGGACACCCGCACGCTCGGCTTCGGCCTGGCGCTGGCGGCGTCGATGACGGTGAACCAGCTCACCGAGAGCTTCCTGCGCGGGCTGAAGCGGTTCGCGTTCGTGGCGGGGCTCAAGCTGGCCGTCGCCATCGCCTACCTGGGCTCCGCGTCGTACTGCCTGCTGGTGCTGGGCGTCAGGGAGGCGGAGCCGTACCTGGTGGCGCTGATCGCCACGAACGTGGCGTTCGCCCTGGCGGCGCTGGCGGCGGTGCGGGTGCGGCCGCGGCTGTGGTCGGCCCGGCTGGCGCGGGCGCTGTACCGGCACGGCATGTACGTGACGGTCATCGCCGCGCTCACCGGTGTGCTGTTCGGGATCGACGTCATCTTCCTGAACCACTGGGCGGACCCGGCCGACGTGGGCGTGTACTCGGTCTACAACGGCTTCCCGAAGCGGCTGCTCGGCGTGGTGTTCACCGACGGGATCGGGCTGGTGCTGCTGCCCGCGATGGCCACCTCGGACAAGCCGCTGCTGATGCGGCGGATCGCCCGGCTGGTCCCGGCCGTGGCCGGGGTCACGGCGGTGTTCGCGTTCGCCGCGAGCACGGTGTTCTTCCTGCTGATGAGCGGCGACTACCCGTACTCGCTCGGCCTGATGGCGCTGTCGGCGCTGGGGATCGGCGCGCACACGGCGTTCAACCTGTACTCCGTCGCCCTGTCCATGGACGGGGTGCGCGGGGCGAAGGTGCTCATCGGCTGCCTGGCGGCCGGGACCCCGCCCGCGCTGGTCGCGCTGGCCGCCTGCATCCGCTGGCAGGGCCTGGCCGGCGGGCTGGCGGGTTTCGCGCTGGCCAACCTCGTCCTGCTGGCCGTGGTGGCGGCCGCGGCCGCCCGTGTCTACCGGAGCCCGACATGAAGATCGCCTACGTCGTCAACCAGTTCCCGCCGAACATCACCGCCGGCCTGGGCAGGTACGTCGAGCTGATCACGCCGTACCTGGCCCGCGAGCACGAGCTGACGGTCTACACGCTGAACGACGGGCGTCAGCCGGTGGACGAGACCGTCGGCGGCATCCGCGTGTACCGGCCGCGGACGGCCCTCACCGGCGGGAGGCGCCTCAACCGCACCAGGCGCGCGGAGTTCCTGCTGCTCGCCCTGCAGGTGGTGGTGAGCAACTGGCGTTACTTCCTGCGGCTGTGCCGCCGCCGCGAGCGGCCCGACCTGGTGGCCGTGCACGACTCCACGAACTTCCTGTCGGGCCTGCTCTGCCACTACGTGCTGCGGCTGCCGGTGGTCTTCCACGTGCACACCACCGAGTACGGCGTCGCGCCGCAGCGCAGCATCACCGACCCGCTCAACGTGTTCGCCGCCCTGGAGCGCCGGCTGGCCAGGATCTCCCGCCGCGTGGTGGTGGCCACGCCGGAGGTGGGCGACCAGCTCAGGGCCGCGGGGTGGGACCGGACGCCCATCGACGTCGTGCCGCTGGGCGGGACGTTCGAGGCGGTGCTGCCGTCGTACGGACGGGACACGCTGCGTGCCGGGGCGCGGGCCCTGCGCGAGCGGCTGGGGCTGCCGGAAGGGGACCCCGTGCTGCTGTTCGTGGGCAGGATCGAGCGGCAGAAGGGCGTCTACCAGCTGCTCGAGGCGATGCGGGCGGTGGTGGAGGCGGTGCCGGGGCTGCGGCTGCTGATCGTCGGCGAGGGCGACGTGGCGGGCGTGGAGCGGATCGTCGCCTCGACCGGGCTGCGGGGGCGGGTGCTGGCCTCCGGCAGGTTCGTTCAGGGACGTGAGCTGCTGGAGCACTACGAGCTGGCCGACGCGTGCGTGTTCCCGTCATTGTTCGAGCCGTTCGGGCTGGTGGCGACCGAGGCGATGGCGATGGGGCGGGCGGCGGTTTTGGGTGACGGCTTCTCGCGGCTCTTCCTCGGCTCCGACCCGGACGCGCCCGCCGCGTACTTCGTGCGGGCGGGTGAGCCCGCCGACATCGCACGCGGCGTGATCGCGGTCATGACCGACGCGGCGCTCCGCCGCGAACTGGCCGAGCGGGGCGAGCGGTTCGTCAGGGAGAGTCTCAGCTGGTCGCGCGCCGCCGCCGAGACGGCGGAGGTGTACCAGCGGGCCGCGAAGACGACCGCCCGGTGAATTCACCGCCATTTCGATAACGTTAGGTCATCGATGGAATGCGGAGAGTGATCGGGCCATGTGCGACACGCCCGCGTTTGTTCGTGGTGAAGTTTTACCTGCGCACTCCGCGCCCCGGCCGACGGGAAACTCGCCGCATATTCCGAAATCAAACTTCGGCAGGCTGCGGGATATTCGAATAGTTCCGTACGGGCGGCGATGAATAACATTCGTCGGCGCTCTGGGGTCAGGTTGGGGCGGCTGGGAGGCTCGGATTCCGTTTCGCGCACTTTGCGGGGTCTCATCCGTATTGTCCTATCGCCCTGGAGCAGGAGATTTGCGGCCTGACGGGCACATGTACAATCACCGTGTTCGACCTTGCGACCAGGAGATTCGGCCGCAAGCGGAGGAGAGAAGGCCCTCGATATGAGTGGCCATTCTTTTTCCTCCATGATTCCGGCGCGACTGTCTGCTGACTCCAGGAGGGGCGCCGGGACCAGGTGAAAACGGAGAGGTCTCCCGGGCAAACGGGAGACCTCTCCGTCATTTCTCCCCGCGAGCGCCATTCCGGCCCGCGCGGAGCGCGATCGATCGTGCCATGCTGCTGTCCACGAGGAACTCTCACATCCCTGTTTGCCCAGGCGTTGTAAGACGGGGTTCGTCGTAAGCCGGCGCCTTGAAAGCGGCCATTCCGCGATCGGCGCTCCCACCTGGAGTCGACAAGAATCAAGGAGGTCGCTCATGGCGACGTCGACCGCACCTTCCGCCAGGAGCCGCGGGCGTGCCCCTCGCCGGGCCGCGCAGCCGTCCGGTGGCCGCCCCCTCAGGGAGCAGCGCGCTGCCTGGGTGGTCGTTTTCGTGGGCGTCCTGGTGACGTACGTGACGTTCGTGCTCATGCTGCTCCCCCAGGGATACGACCTGTGGGTCGTCCTCGGCGCCGCGACCACGACCTGTCTGGTCGCGGGGCAGGTCACCCGGACGGTGACGCTCATCTCGGCCGGGCAGGGCACGGCCGGCGCCATGGCGCCTCGTTCGCTGCTCGGGCGGGTGGTGGCGTCGTGGATCAGGGCCGTCGTCGCGGACGTCCCGGCACGCGACGCCGACTCGCGGGAACTGTGAGCAGCGCCGTCAGGCGGGGGCTCTCCTGAGCACGCGCAGGGAGCCCACCGCCAGGCCCGTCACGAGCACCACGTGGACCGCCAGGTGGACGGCCATGAAATAGGCCGTGAAGGCCGTCCCGCGCTGCCGGTGCACGAACCGCAGCAGCTCGGGGTCCGCCACGACGAACCACCCGACCAGCGCCACCGGCACCAGGAGCAGCACCGGATGCAGCAGCGCCAGCGGCAGGCAGGCCAGCGCGAGCGCGCAGGCGAGGATGCCGGCCCGGCTGTTGGCGTTCTCCGGCTTGGCGGCGCAGCGCCTGGCCGTGGCCAGCGCGAGCGGGATCAGCGGCAGGGCGCGCCGCCACTGCTCGGCGAGGACCGGCAGGAACCGGTGGCCCTCGTCGTGGCGGCCCATCACGGCGTCGGTCAGCAGGATCCGGGTGCGCACGGCCAGGCGGCTGCTGTACTCGACGTCCTCGCTGTCACGCAGGCCCTCGTCGAGCCGGCCCGCCTCCAGCCACACCGCGCGGCGGATCGCGGCCAGCGCGAACACGACGCTGTTGACCTCGCCGAGGTGCCTGCGCCGCCAGTGAACCTGGTGGAGCAGGCGGTAGTGCTCGACGGGGCCGTCGTCGATGAGCGGCTCGGTGTCGTAGACGCCGTGCACGCAGCCGAGAGCGGGATCCTCCTCCAGCAGCCGCACGGCGTTGGCGACCGCGTCCGGCCGTAACGCCACGTCGCTGTCGAGGAAGAAGATCACGTCGCCGGTGGTGCTCTCCACCCCGGCGTTCCTGGCCGCCGAGACGCCGCGGTTGGCGGGCAGCCGTACGACGCGGCAGCCGAGCTCCTCGGCGATGGCCGGGGAGCCGTCGTCGCTGGCGTCGTCCACCACGACGATCTCGTCGGGCAGCCGGGTCTGGGACAGCACGGACTCCAGGCACAGACGCAAGGTCCTGCTCGCGTTGTAGCACGGCACGATCAGCGAAACTCTCGTCACGGAGACAGCCCTTCGCGAGTCCCTGGGGGCCTCAATGATCGCGCAGAACGCCCCTTGCGCGCATCATCGGACGGCCACCTCCTGCCGCAGGCGCAGATCCCTGGAGGAGGACCCGACATGGACCGTACGGCGGCCGCCCGCGAGCACCCATCGGCCGTCCGACCAGCACTGCAGCGCGCGCCTGGACACCGTCACGGTGACCCGGCGCCGCTCGCCCGGCCGCAGCCGCACCCTGGCGAACCCGGCCAGCGCCCGCGGCGGCATCGGGACCGGCGGAGGGGACGGCGGGCCGAGGTAGACCTGCGCCACCTCCGTGCCCTCCCTGCGGCCGGTGTTCGTGACGGTGAAGGACACGCTGAGCCCGCCACTCGCGGCCCGCACCGACAGGCCGCCGTAGTCGAAGCGGGTGTAGGACAGGCCGTGCCCGAAGGGGAAGAGCGGCTCGACGTCGTTGGCGTCGTAGTGCCGGTAGCCGACGAAGACGCCCTCGCCGTAGACGGCGACGCCGCCCTCGCCCGGGTAGCGCTCGGCCGGCGCGGTGGGCGCGTCCTCGGCCCGGCGCGGGAAGGTCACCGGCAGCTTGCCGCCCGGGCTCGCGCCACCGAGCAGGAGCGTGGCGGTGGCGTCCGCGCCCTCCTGGCCCGGGTACCACATCTGCAGGATCGACGGCACGCGCTCCAGCCAGGGCATCAGCACCGGGTCGCCGGTGTTGAGCACCACGGCGGTACGGGCGTTGGCGGCGGCGACGGCCTCGATGACCGCGTCCTGGCCCTTCGGGAGGGCGAGGCTCGCCCGGTCGGCGCCCTCGGTGCCCTCGTTGAAGGCGAACACGAGCGCCGCCCGCGCCCCCGCGGCCAGCGCGACGGCCTCCCGCAGCGCCTCCTGGCGGCGGCGCGGGGTGATCCAGGCCAGCCTGACCTGCAGCGGCGTGCCGGGCGCTCCGGTGGCCGCGATGGCGATGGGCGTGGGCCGGCCGGACTCCAGGTGGACGACGCCGCCGGCGTTGGTCAGGCCGCCGGAGGTCGCGATGAGGCTGCTGTTGCCGCCGATGAGGGCGCCGACCGAGCCGGTCCTGACGCCGCCGACGGTCAGCGAGATCGAGCCGTTGAACGCGGGCACGCCGCCCGCGCCCTGGATGCGCAGGTCGTAGTCGCCAGTCTCGGGCGCGGTCAGCGTGCCCGTCCACGTCCACGACGTGCCGGCGGGCAGGGCGTTCGCGCCGGTGTGGTCGACCTGGGCGGCGGGCTGCGGCGTGCCGCCCTTCGGGGCGCGCCGCAGGGAGAGGGCGGAGGCGGGCACCGGGACGCCCTCCAGGTCCACCCCGGTCGCCCAGCTGACGCGACTGCCTGGCCCGGCCTGGCGGCGCAGGGCGTCCAGGGGGCTCTCGGCGCGTGCGGGGAGCACCCGGGCGCTGCCTCCCCCACCCACCAGGGGGTGAGCGGCGGTGGGACCGATGACGGCGAGGCCGGTCCCGTCCGCGCGGCCGGCCAGGTCTGCGCGGGTGAGCGGCAGCAGGTCGCCCTCGTTGCGCAGCAGGACCGCGCCCGCCAGGGCGATCTCCCGCGCGGTGCCGGCGCCCGCCTCCGGATCGAGGGACGGGCGCGGCCTGCCGCCGCCGAGCAGGCCGAACCGGGCGAGCTGGACGAGGACGCGGCGGACCGCGGTGTCCACCACGGATCCGGCCAGCTTCCCTGAGGTGACGGCCGCGGCCAGGCCGGCGAAGTTGGCGCCGGACGGCATCTCCATGTCCAGCCCGGCGGTGACGGCGGGCACGCCGCTGTGCGTGGCGGACCAGTCGGACATCACCCAGCCGGCGAAACGCCACTCGTCGCGCAGGATCCCGGTCAGCAGGTGCGCGTTCTCGGCGGCGTACACGCCGTTGACGCGGTTGTAGGCGGCCATGACCACGCCCACGCCCGCCGTCACGGCGGCCTCGAAGGCCGGCAGGTAGATCTCGCGCAGAGTCCGCTCGTCGACCCGGGCGTCGACGCTCTGGCGGGCGTGCTCGAAGTTGTTGGCGGCGTAGTGCTTGGCCGTGGCGATCAGGCCCTCGCCCTGGATGCCGCGCACCTCGCCGGCGACCATCGCGGCGGCCAGCAGCGGGTCCTCGCCGAGCGTCTCGAAGTTCCTGCCCGCCTGCGGCACCCGCACGATGTTGGTCATGGGCGACAGCAGCACGTCCATGCCCAGCGCCCGGCCCTCCCGGCCGATGACCGCGCCGAACCGCCTGGCGAGGTCGGGAGCGAACGTCGCGGCGAGCGCGACCGGGGCGGGCAGGGCGGTGGCGCGCGCCGTGACCCGCACCCCGGCGGGCCCGTCGGCCAGGCGCACCTCGGGGATGCCGAGGCGGGGCACGCCGGGCAGGTAGCCCGCCTGGCCCCTGGAGGCCGGGTCCCGGGCACCGTGCAGCAGCGAGATCTTCTCCTCCAGCGTCAGCTGCCCGAGCAGGGCGTCGACGTCCGCGCGGCGGGCGCGCCCCCGTGCGGGTGCGCGTGCGGCGGCGGCAGCAGCCCCGACGGGTGCGGGTGCGGCTGCGACGGCCACGGCGACCCCGAGGAGCCGGGCCACGTCGCGGCGGGTCAGCGACCGAGTGAGCGCCATGCCGTCCATGGCAGCAAATCCCCGGTCCGGCGGAGATCGACGGCCGGGAAGTGGCGGTCCACGTTGCGGCAAAACAATGACGGGGTTGCGCCCTCGTGGCGATGTGTGATGTTGTCCGCCCTGGTCCCCTCATCGACTCCAGGAGGCTTGGGCGTGCCGTTCATCGTGGATCTGACCAGCGGAAGCGTGGAGAAGGAGGATCGCTCGGCCGAGCGGGGGCATTTCGGCGGGTCGATACTCGGGCTGCGGCTGATGGCGGAGCGCACGCCCGCGGGGCTCGATCCGTACGACCCCCGGGCCCTGCTGTACGTGGCGGCCGGGACGCTGGGCGGGACGGCGGCTCCGGGGCTGGCCAAGGCGGTGTTCCTGGCGAAGTCCCCGCTGACCGGGGTGGCCGGGGAGACGCACGCGCTCGGGCCGTTCGCGGCGGGACTGCGCGGGGCGGGCGCCACGGCGCTGGCTGTCGTGGGGCGGGCCGAGCGGCTGTCCTACCTGCTCGTCCAGGGCGGCGAGGTGACCTGTCACCCCGCCGAGGAGCTGCGGGGGCTGGGCACGGCCGCCACCACGGACGCGCTGCGGGCCAGGCACGGCCGGGCCGCGCACGTCGCGGCGATCGGGCCCGCCGGGGAGAACCTCGTCCGGTACGCGAGCGTGGTCACCGACCGCGCCTACGCCGCCGGGCGGTACGGGCTCGGCGCCGTCTTCGGGGCCAAGAACCTCAAGGCGATCGTGTGCGTGGGCGACGCGCCCGCGCAGGTGGCCGACCCCGAGGCGGTAGCCCGGATCGCCGCCTACTACCGGGAGTCGCTGGGCACGAACCCGCTCGCGGCGTGGCAGGCGGGGGTGCCGGGGTTCGCCGGCTGGGTCGGGGAGCCGCCCGCCCCGGGGTACGCCTCGGTGCGGAACTTCTCGGTGCCCGGCGCGTCCGGCCTGCGGGTTCCCGAGGCGCGGGAGTACGAAGGCCGGGCGGTGGCGACCACCGGCGCCTGCCCCGGCTGTCCGAACGACTGTCTCAAGGTGTACGCGCCCCCGGGCACCGCGGAGCGGCGGACGGGCGGGCTCGGGCAGGAGGCGTTCCTGTCGCTCGGGTGGAACCTCGGGATCGACGACCTCGACGCCGTGCTCGGCGCGAACGCCCTCTGCAACGACCTCGGCCTCGACCCGGTCTCCCTCGGCGGGACGCTGGCGTTCGCCATGGAGTGCGCCGAGCGCGGCCTGCTGCCCGGAGGTCCCGCGTTCGGCGACGCGGCGGCGCTGCCGGGGCTGATCGGGGACGTCGCGACGCGCGGCGGCGCCATGGGCGACCTGCTCGCCGAGGGCACGGCGCGGGCGGCCGCCAGGCTCGGTCCCGCCGCCGCCCCGTACGCGATGACGGTCAAGGGCGCCGAGCTGCCCTGCTTCGATCCCCGCGTCCAGCCGGGCATCGGCCTCGGCTACGCGATCTCCCCGGGCGGGCCGCGCTACGACGCGCTGGAGCATGACCTCGACTTCGACCCCGTCGCCGGGCTGGCCTACTGCTTCGGCGAGGCCCGGCGGATCGGGGCCGAGCCGGCGCCGGTGGCCGAGCTCGACGCCGAGCGGGGGCGGCGCACCGCCCGGCTGCTGCGGCTGTGGAGCGGGCTCGACGCGCTGAACCTGTGCGTCTTCGCCTCCTCCCCCACCCGCCCGCTGACCATCGACCATCTGACCGCCCTGGTCGCCGCCGTCCTCGGGGACGCGTTCACCCTGGAGGACCTGCTGGCGGCCGGTCAGGCGCGGCTCGACGCGATGCGCGCGTACGCGGCCCGCGAGGGCGGCGGCCCGGATGAGCTGCCCGCCCGGATGCACGACGAACCCGTCACGGAGGGGCCCCACCGGGGCGCCGTGCTGGAGCGCGCCTCGTTCGGGCGCGCCCGCGACGCCTTCTACAAGGAGCTCGGCTGGCACTGAGCCTCCCCGCCGCCGACGTCGCTCCGCACGAAGAGCGGCGTTTGGGATGTCCGATTCAACCCCATTGACATCTCCGCAAATCGGACTTTAAGTTGTGCGAAACGTTTCGATCCAGGGAATCGGCGGAGATGTCTTCGATACGTGACGTGGCCGAGCGGGCGGGGGTGGCGGTCAGCACCGTGTCCGCCGCGCTCAACGGCACCCGTCCGGTGGCGGCGGACACGAGGCGGCGCATCGAGCGGGCCGCGGCCGACCTCGGATACCGCCCGAGCCTGCTGGCCCGCGGCCTGCAGAGCAAGCGCACCCGCATCCTCGCCCTGCTCTATCCCGCTCCGCGCAGCGGCTTCGGGGTGACCGAGATGCAGTTCGCCACCGGCGCCGCCGAGGCGGCCCGCGAGCTGGGCTACCACCTGCTGCTCTCCCCCGAGCACGCCGACCCGGTCGAGGAGCTGCGCCACCTCACCGGCCTGGGCCTGGTGGACGGCGTGCTGCTGATGGAGGTCGGGCTCGACGACGAGCGCACGGACTTCCTCATGGAGGCCGGGGTCCCGTTCAGCATGATCGGGCGGACTCGCGACCCGGGCTCGATCGACCACGCCGACATCGACTTCGCGGCCACGGCCAGGCAGGCCGTGGCGCACGTGGCCGGGCTCGGGCACCGCAAGCTGGCCTTCTTCAACCTGGCCGCCGACGCGTACGCGGCACAGTACGGCCCCGCGATCCGGGCCGGGGCGGAGTTCGCCGAGGCCGCCCGCGCGGCCGGGCTCGGCTACGTGGACGACTTCCGGCCGGGCTCGGCCGAGGAGGGCAGGCAGGCGTTCGACCGGCTGGTCGCGGCGCATCCGGACGTGACGGCGCTGGCGGTGATGGACGACCACGCTGCGGCCGGTGTGATCGCGGCCGTGGCGGCGCGCGGCTGGCGGATCCCCGAGGACCTGACGTTGCTGCTGGTGCTGTCGTCGGCGGCCGTCGCCGAGATGTTCCACCCCCGGCTCACCACGCTGGAGCCGCCGAGCGCGGAGCTGGGCGGGCTCGGCGCGCGCATGCTCATCGACCGCCTGGAGGACGACGGCCCGCCCCGGCACCGGCTGCTCCCCTGCCGCCTGGTGATCGGCGACAGCTCCGCCCCGCCGCGAGGGAGCGCCGTCGTCTGGAGGAGCGGCGGGAGCGCAGCGACCAGAGCGGGGGAAGGCGACGGCATTCGGGGCGACCGAGCCCGCCTCACGGAGTGAGGCCATGAGCAGGCGAAAGGGACAGACGATGACACTGGGCATGCACACGCTCACCGCCGGACGTGGCCTGCTGTTCGGCGGTGACTACAACCCCGAGCAGTGGCCGGAGCACGTGTGGGCGGAGGACGCCGAGCTGATGCGGGCCGCCGGGGTCAACCTCGTCACGGTCGGCGTCTTCAGCTGGGCGCGGATCGAGCCCGAGCCGGGCAGGAGGGACTTCGCCTGGCTGGACCGGGTGCTCGACCTGCTCGGCGCGGCCGGGATCGCGGTGGACCTGGCCACCCCCACCGCCTCCCCGCCTCCGTGGCTGGGGCACCGGTGGCCGGAGACGCTGCCGGTGGACGAATCGGGGCACCGCCTCTGGTACGGCTCGCGCAACCAGTTCTGCCCGTCGTCCCCCGTCTACCGGGAGCGCGCGCTCGCCCTGGTCGAGGAGCTGGCCGAGCGGTACGCGGGCCACCCGGCCCTGGCCCTGTGGCACGTGGGCAACGAGTACGGCCAGGTCTGCCACTGCGACGAGTCCGCCAGGGCGTTCCGCGCCTGGCTGAAGGAGCGCTACGGCGACCTGGACACGCTCAACGAGGCGTGGGGCACCACGTTCTGGAGCCAGCGCTACAGCGAGTGGGCCGAGATCGTCACCCCCCGCCGCGCCCCCTACATCGTCAACCCGTCGCAGCAGCTGGACTTCTGGCGCTTCTGCTCCGACGCCCTGCTCGACCACTTCCGGGCCGAGCGCGACATCCTCCGCGCGCGAACCCCGGACATCCCGGTCACCACCAACTTCATGGGCCTGTTCAAACCGGTCGACTACTGGTCGTGGGCGCAGGAGGAGGACATCGTCTCCAACGACCACTACCCCGACCCGGCCGACCCGCTCGCGCCCGCCCGCACCGCGCTCACCCACGACCTCATGCGCGGCCTCGCGAAGGGCAGGCCGTGGCTGCTGATGGAGCAGTCCACGAGCGCGGTTAACTGGCGCCCGCACAATCCGCCCAAGCCGCCCGGCCGGCTCAGGCTGGAGTCGCTGCAGGCGGTCGCCCGGGGCGCGGACGGGCTCTGCTACTTCCAGTGGCGGGCCTCCCGGTTCGGCGCCGAGCGCTTCCACTCCGCGATGGTCCCGCACGCGGGCGCGGACACCCGCCTGCACGCCGAGGTGCGCGCGCACGGCCAGGAGCTGCGCGGGCTGAGCGGGGTGGCCGGGCAGCCGGTGCCGGCGCGGGTGGCGATGGTGTTCGACTGGCCGAGCTGGTGGGCGCTGGAGGAGCGCGGCCGGCCGAGCGACCGGCTCACCGCGACCGACCAGCTCTTCTCCTACTACCTGCCGTTCTGGGAGCGCGGGGTGACCGTGGACCTGGTGCCGCCGTCCGCCGCGCTCGACGGTTACGCCCTGGTCGTGGTCCCGAACCTCTTCCTGATCGGCGACGCGGACGCCGCGGCCATGACCGCCTACGTGCGCGGCGGCGGGGTCCTGGTCGTGGGTCCGTTCTCGGGGGTCGTGGACGAGCGGGCGCACGTGCGTACCGGACGGTTTCCCGCGCCGCTGCGCGAGGTGCTCGGCGCGTCCGGCGAGGAGTGGCGGCCCGCGGACGGGCCCGTGCGCTGCCGGTGGGCGGACGGGGCGGAGTTCGCCGCGCACACCTGGACCGAGCTGGTCCGGCCGGAGGGCGCCGAGACGGTGGCGGAGTTCGCCGAGGGCGGCCCCGCGGTGCTGCGGCACCGCGCCGGGGAGGGCGTCGCCTGGTACGTGGCCACGATGCCCGAGCCGGACGCGCTCGGCGCTCTGGCCGAGCGGGCGCTGGCCGACGCGGGCGTGCGCGGGGTGCTGCCGGAGCTGCCGCGCGGTGTCGAGGCGGTGCGCCGCGGCGACGTCCTGTTCCTGCTCAACCACGGCGCGGACGCGGTACGCGTGCCGCTCCCCCACGCGGCGACGGACTTACTGACCGGATCGGCCACCGACGGCCAGGTCACCTTGGCGCCTCAGGCGGTCGCGGCCCTCGTAGAAGGAGCGGAATGAAGTTCAAGGACGGCTACTGGCGGCTGCGTCCCGGGGTGCGGGCCCACTACGCCACGCAGGCCCACGACGTGACCCCCGACGCCGCCTCGCTGCGGATCCTGGCCCCGGCCAGGCCCATCACCCACCGCGGCTCCACGATCGACGGCCCGGTGCTGCGGGTGGATCTGTCGTCGCCGATGCCGGACGTCATCCGCGTCCGTACGGCGCACTTCGCCGGGTCCGTCCCCGCCGCCCCCGCCTTCGAGGTGCGCGACGACGCCCCGGACGTGGACATCGCCGTGGACGGCGAGCAGGCGAGCCTGACCAGCGGCGCGCTCACCGTGCGGGTACGCAGGGACGCGCCGTGGGAGATGACCTTCAGCGCGGGCGGGCGCGAGCTGACCCGCAGCGGCGGCAGGAGCCTCGCCGCCATGCGTGACGCCGACGACCGGCACTTCATGGTCGACCAGCTCCGCCTCGGCGCCGGGGAGCTCGTGTACGGGCTGGGCGAGCGGTTCGGCGCCTTCGTGCGCAACGGGCAGACGGTCGACATCTGGAACGAGGACGGCGGCACCAGCAGCGACCTGGCCTACAAGAACATCCCCTTCTACCTCACCAACCGCGGCTACGGCGTGTTCGTCAACCATCCCGGGCGGGTGTCGTTCGAGGTGGGCTCGGAGTCGGTGTCGCAGGTGCAGTTCAGCGTCGAGGGGCACGACCTCGAATACCTCGTCATCCACGGGCCCACGCCCAAGGACATCCTGCGCCGCTACACCGCGCTGACCGGCCGCCCCGCGCTGCCGCCGGCCTGGTCGTTCGGGCTCTGGCTGTCCACGTCGTTCACCACCGACTACGACGAGGCGACGGTGACGTCGTTCGTGGACGGGATGGCCGAGCGGGACCTGCCGCTGAGCGTGTTCCACTTCGACTGCTTCTGGATGCGCCAGTACCGGTGGTGCGACTTCGAGTGGGACCCGGAGGTGTTCCCCGACCCCGAGGGCATGCTCCGGCGGCTCAAGGAGCGCGGGCTGCGCGTCTGCCTGTGGATCAACCCGTACATCGGGCAGGCGTCGGCGCTGTTCGAGGAGGGGATGGCGGCCGGCCACCTGCTGCGCCGCCCCGACGGGACCGTCTGGCAGGACGACCACTGGCAGGCGGGCCGGGCGCTGGTGGACTTCACCTCCCCGGCCGCCCGCGAGTGGTACGCGGGCAAGCTGCGCGGACTGCTCGACATGGGGGTGGACGCGTTCAAGACCGACTTCGGCGAGCGCATCCCGACCGACGTCGCCTACGCCGACGGGTCCGACCCCGAGCGCATGCACAACTACTACACGCTGCTCTACAACCGGACCGTGCACGAGGTGCTGGCCGAGCGGGGCGCGCCCGTGCTCTTCGCCCGCTCCGCCACCGTGGGCGGGCAGCGGCTGCCGGTGCACTGGGGCGGCGACTGCGAGTCGACGTTCGAGGCGATGGCCGAGTCGCTGCGGGGCGGGCTGTCGCTGGGGCTGGCCGGGTTCGGGTTCTGGAGCCACGACATCGGCGGTTTCGAGGGGCTGCCCGATCCGGCCGTGTTCAAGCGGTGGGTGGCCTTCGGGCTGCTGTCGTCGCACAGCCGGTTGCACGGGAGCAGCTCGTACCGGGTGCCGTGGCTGTTCGACGAGGAGTCGGTGGACGTGCTGCGGTCGTTCACGCGGCTGAAGGCGCGGCTCATGCCATACCTGTACGGCGCCGCGGTCGAGGCGGTCACCGACGGGCTGCCGATGATGCGGGCCATGCGGCTGGAGTTCCCCGCCGATCGGGGCTGCGACTACCTGGACGCGCAGTACATGCTCGGGCCCGACCTGCTGGTGGCGCCGGTCATGTCGGCGGATGGGGAAATTTCGTACTACGTCCCTGAGGGAGTCTGGACGCCGCTGCTCGGCGGGGAGAGCGTGAGCGGACCCGGGTGGCGTACCGAGCGGCACGGGTTCGATAGCCTGCCGCTGCTGGTGCGACCTGGTGCCGTGGTGCCGACGGGCGCCCGCGACGACCGGCCCGACTACGACTACGCCGACGGGGTCACCCTGAACGCCTACCGCCTCCCCGACGGCGCCCGCCGCACCGTCACCGTGCCCGCCCCCGACGGAAGCGCCGCCGCCGTCTTCGAGGTGTCGCGCACGGGCGACCGCGTCCGGGCCCGCCGCGTGGCGGGCGCGCCCACGAGCTGGAGCCTGCGGCTCTTCGGAGAACGCCAGGCGACGGAGACCACCCAGGGCGACGACATTGAGATCACCCTGTAAGGACCTTTAAGGAGCAGCATGCCCACATTCCCCGAGAACTTCGTGTGGGGCACCGCCACCGCCGCCTACCAGGTGGAGGGCGCCTGGAACGAGGACGGCCGCGGCCCGTCGATCTGGGACACCTTCTCCCACACCCCTGGCCTGGTGGCGGGCGGCGACACCGGCGACGTGGCCTGCGACCACTACCACCGGCTGGAGGAGGACCTGGACCTCCTCTCCGCCCTGGGCGTCGGCGCGTACCGGTTCTCGATCTCCTGGCCGCGGGTCCGCCCGAACGGCACGGCCAACCGGCCGGGGCTGGACTTCTACGAGCGGCTGGTGGACGGGCTGCTCGCCCGCGGCATCGACCCCGTCGCCACCCTCTACCACTGGGACCTGCCGCAGGAGCTGGAGGACGCGGGCGGCTGGCCCAACCGCGACACCGCCTACCGCTTCGCCGAGTACGCGTCCCTCATGGGCGAGACGATCGGCGACCGCGTGCGCGCCTGGATCACCCTGAACGAGCCGTGGTGCTCGGCCTACCTGGGCTACGCCTCCGGCGTGCACGCCCCCGGCAGGACCGAGCCCGCCGCCGCGCTGGCCGCCGTGCACCACCTCAACCTCGGCCACGGCCTGGCCGTCCAGGCGCTGCGCGCGGTCGTCGACCCGGCCGCGCAGATGTCGGTCACGCTCAACCTGCACCACGTCCGCGGCGTCTCCGAGGCCGACGCCGACGCGGTGCGGCAGGTGGACGCGCTGGCCAACCGGGCCTTCCTCGGCCCGATGCTGGAGGGCGCCTACCCGCGCGACCTCATCGCCGACACCGCGTCGGTGACCGACTGGTCGTTCGTGCGCGACGGCGACGAGGCGACCGCGTGCCAGCCGCTGGACGTGCTGGGGGTCAACTACTACAACCCCACGCTGGTGCGCCGGTGGGACGGTTCCTCCGAGCGGTCGACCGCCGACGGGCACCAGGACGGGGCCGCCTCGCCGTGGATCGCCTGCGAGAACGTCGAGTTCGTCCAGCAACCGGGCCCGTACACCGAGATGGGGTGGAACATCGACGAGACCGGCCTGACCGAGCTGCTGCTGCGGCTCCACCGCGACTACCCTGACCTGCCCACCATGATCACCGAGAACGGCGCCGCGTTCGCCGACGTCGTGACGCCCAACGGGCGCGTCCACGACGAGCGGCGCGTCGACTACCTCCACCGGCACCTGACCGCCGTGGCCGAGGCGATCTCGGCCGGGGCGGACGTGCGCGGATACTTCGTGTGGTCGCTGATGGACAACTTCGAGTGGGCGCACGGGTACGCCAAGCGGTTCGGCATCGTCCGCGTGGAGCCCGGCACGCTGGAGCGCGTCTGGAAGGACAGCGCCCACTGGTACCGCGACGTGGTCGCCTCCGGCAAGCTGCCCGGCTAGGGTTTGCGGCCCACGCCCCCGACGAAGGTGTGGTACGTGATGCCCGGCGTGGCGCGGTCGTCCCGGCCCGGGCGCCACTCGGGCAGCGGCACCAGGCCGGGCTCCAGCAGTTCGAGGCCGTCGAAGTAGGAGAGGATCTCCTTCCGGGTGCGCCACCGGCCGGTGCCGAGGCGCTCGTTGAAGATCCTCTCCGCCTCGTACGCCTGCTTCGACACCTCGGGATGCGCCTCGCCCGGGTTGTGGAAGTGCGAGATCACCATGTGGCTGCCCGGGGCGAGCGGCCGGAGCAGGGCGGCCGCGACGCCGGCCGGGTCCTCGTCGTCGGCCAGGTGGTGCAGGATGCCGAACATCAGCAGCCCGACCGGCTGGCCGAAGTCGATCAGGGAGCGCGTCTTCGGGTCCTCGAGGATCTTCTCCGGCTCGCGGGCGTCGGCCTCGACGATCGTGGTGCTGGCGTCCACGGCGAGCAGGGCCCGGCCGTGGACGAGCACGATCGGGTCGTGGTCGACGTACACGACTTTCGACTGCGGGGCCACCGCCTGGGCGATCTCGTGGACGTTGCCCTGGGTGGGCAGGCCCGAGCCGATGTCCAGGAACTGCCGGATCCCCGCCTCGGCCGCCAGGTAGTGGACCGTGCGCCGCAGGAACTCCCGGTTCGCCCTGGCCGCCTCGGGCGCGTCGGGAGCGATCTGCAGCGCGGCCGCGGCCACCTGGCGGTCTATCTCGTAGTTGTCCTTGCCGCCGAGCATGTAGTCATAGACGCGGGAGACACTGGGCTTGGTCGTGTCGATCCCGCGGGGCGCGCGCTCCTGCTCGCTCTCGGGCACTGTCGGCTCCTCGGTCGGTGGTTAGATCCGTGATCCTATTTCCGAACCCCCGATATACGCGGACATTTCATCATGCGTGCGGCCGGTGTTGCGCCTACCAGCGATCGACGTGCAGCACCTCGTCGAGCGGCTGCCGCCCCGCGGACCTGAACGTCTCGCCGAGGTAGTGGGCGGTCGGGATGAGCACGCCCTGCCGGACGTCGTCCGGGATGCCGAGCAGCTCGGCGATCTCGCTCTCGTACGCCAGGTGCAGCGTCGTCCAGGCCGTGCCGAGCCCGCGGGCCCGGGCGGCGAGCATGTAGCTCCAGGCGGCGGGGAGCAGCGAGCCCCACAGACCGGCCTGGTTGCCCTGCGGCAGCCCGCCGTCCGGCAGCGTGATGCAGCCGATCACCAGGACCGGCACCTCCCCCATGTGCTCGCCCAGGTAGGCGGCGCTCTCGGACACGCGCTGCTGCGCCGCCGCCCTGACCGGGTCCTGGAACTGCGACCCGGTCAGGGCGCCTGACTCGTAGTAGGCCCGCATCGAGCGGCCGTAGTAGTCGCCGATCGCCCGGCGCAGCTCGGGGTCGGTCACCACGATCCAGTGCCAGCCCTGCCGGTTGCCGCCGGTGGGCGCCTGGAGCGCGACCTCCAGGCACTCGCGTACCAGGTCCATGGAGACGGGACGGGTGAGGTCGAGGCGCCTGCGCACGCTGCGGGTGGTGGTGAGCAGCTCGTCGGGGCTCAGTTCGTTGATCGCCATAGGACCATGATGCCAACCCGGTCAGGCGGAGTCGCGGATCACCAGCTCCGTGGGCAGCACCACCGGGTCCACGTGCCCGGCGCCGTCGATGAGCGCGAGCAGCAGGCGTACCGTCTCCTGGGCCACCTCCGCCAGCGGCTGGCGGATCGTGGTCAGCGGCGGGTGCGTCAAGAGGGCCACCGACGAGTCGTCGAAGCCGCCCACCGCCACGTCGTCCGGCACCCT
This sequence comes from Nonomuraea sp. NPDC050786, assembly GCF_040654115.1. NCBI lineage: Bacteria > Bacillati > Actinomycetota > Actinomycetes > Streptosporangiales > Streptosporangiaceae > Nonomuraea > Nonomuraea sp. NPDC050786. The sequence goes on along the minus strand of NZ_JBFAHJ010000025.1, from coordinate 134,702 downwards.
GCGCCCCGCGGCGCGCAGGGCCGCCAGGGCGCCCGCGGCCATCAGGTCCGAGGCCACGAAGACGGCGTCGATGTCGGGCGTGCGGGCCAGCAGCTCGGTCATGGCCCGCTCGCCGCTGGCCTGCGTCCAGTCCCCGTGCGCGATCAGCTTCTTGGACGCCTTGCGGCCCAGCACGTCGGCGAAGCCTTCGAGGCGCTGGATGCCGCCGGGCGTGTCCATCGGGCCGGTGATCATGGCGATGCGCCTGCGGCCCTGGCGCACGAAGTACTCGGTCATCTGGCGGCCGCCCAGGCGCTCGTCGGCGGCGGCGTACGGGATCAGGCTCTCGCGGCCGATGACGGCGCCGCAGGAGACCGCGGGCGGCCCGGACTGCAGGGCGTCGACGAACGGGTCGCCGGCGTGCGTCGACATCAGCAGCACTCCGTCGGCGTGGCCGCCGCGGACGTAGCGGACGACCCGGTCGCGGTCGCCCTCGTCGCCCGCCAGCATCATCACCAGCGACATGTCGCGCTCGGCCAGCATCCTGATGGCGACCCGGATGGTGGTGCTGTAGTTGGGGTCCTCGAACAGCTTCTCGTGCGGCTCCGACAGCACCATCACGACCGACCCGGTGCGCTGGGTGACGAGGCTGCGGGCGGCCCGGTTGACCACGTAGCCGGTCTCCGAGATGGCCCGCTCGATGGCCACGCGCGCCGCCGGGCTCACGTACTTGTCACCGTTGAGCAGCCGGGAGACCGTGCCGCGTGACACCCCCGCGGCGGCGGCGACGTCGTGGATCGTAGGGCGCTTCATTTCACGGCTCCGGATGAAAGATCGGTCTTCCAGTATCGCTGCATCGTCAGGAAGAGCGCGATCAAGGGGACGATGGACAGCAGCGCGCCCGTGAGGATCAGGTTGTAGAGCGAGGGCTGGTTCGCCCCGGCGGCCAGCAGCGTGTAGAGGCCGACCGTGAGCGGGAACTTGCCGTCGTCACCGAGCATGATGAACGGCAACAGGAAGTTGTTCCAGATGGCCACGAACTGGAACAGGAAGATCGTCACCATGCCGGGCACCATCAGCGGCACCGCCACCCGGGACATCAGCCGCCACTCGCTCGCCCCGTCGATCCGCCCCGCCTCCAGCAGCGAGTCCGGGATGGCCGCCGTGGCGTAGATGCGGGCCAGATAGATGCTGTACGGGTGCAGGATCTGCGGCAGCAGGACCGCCCAGTAGGTGTCGGCCAGCCCGACCTTGGAGAACAGCAGGTACTGCGGGATCGCCAGCACCACCGCGGGCACGAGGATGCCGCCGATGAGCAAGTTGAAGATCAGGTTGCGCCCGGGGAAGTGGTATTTGGCCAGCGCGTACCCGGAGATCGCCGAGACCGCGGTCGACAGCAGCGCGCCGCCGCCCGCGTAGATCACCGTGTTGGCCGCCCACAGCCAGAACACCCCGTCCCGATAGGTGAACAGCTGAACCACGTTGTCGAGGAAGCCGGTGCCCAGCGCGAGCGTCGAGGTGCTGAACAGCTCACCCGGCGACTTGGTCGCCGCGATGAACACCCAGAGCACCGGGAAGAGGCAGTAGATCGCGCCGAGCAGGAGCAGCCCGGTCGGCGCCACCCCCCACGGCCCGCGCGGGGCCGTCCGGCGGTGTGCGGTGGCCATCAGCCCTCCCCGAAGGCGCGGTTGCGGACCACGCGCAGGAACCCGAACGACAGGACGAGCGAGATCGCCGCGATGACGATCGAGGTGGCGGCGGCCGAGTACAGGTCGCCGGTGACGAACGCGTCGCGGTAGACCTTCATGAGCGGGCTCCACGTGGAGCTGATCGTGTTGGTCAGCGGCCGCAGCGTGGTGGGCTCGGTGAAGACCTGGAGGGTCGCGATGATCGAGAACACGGTGGTGAGGATGATCGCCGGGGTGAGGATCGGGATCTTCACGCGCACCGCGATCTGGAATTCGGAGGCCCCGTCGAGCCGCGCGGCCTCGTACAGGTCGCGCGGGATCGCCCGGAGCGTCGTGTAGAGCACGAGCATGTTGAAGCCGACGCCGCCCCACACCGCCACGTTCGCCATGGAGTACGTGACGGTGCTCGGTCCGAGGAAGTCGACGTCCAGGACGTCCCTGATGGGGCTGAGCGAGGGCAGGTAGAGGAAGCCCCACAGCAGCGTGGCGGCCACGCCCGGCACCGCGTACGGCAGGAAGATCGCGATCCGCGAGAACCTGGCCAGCCGCACCCGCGCCGAGTCCAGCAGCAGCGCGAACAGCAGCGCCAGCCCGAGCATGACGACCAGCACCAGCGTGCCGTAGCCGAGCACGCGCAGCCAGCCGTTCCAGAGCTCTGGGTCGGACAGGGCGGCGGAGAAGTTGTCGAAGCCGACGTAGACCTCCTTCCGCGCGCCCCTGCCGAGTCCGAGCCCGGACACCTTGGTCCGCCGCAGCGCCAGCCAGACGGTGTAGCCGATGGGCACCGCGAGGAAGAGCGTGAACAGCACGATCGCGGGGGTGAGGAACAGGTACGGCCACGCACCCCTGCCGGACTGCTTCATGAGGCGATCTGGAAGCCGGACTTGCGCATGTCGGCGACCGTGGCGTCCTGCATGGCCTGCACCGCGTCGGAGAACGACGTCTTGTTCTGCAGCGCCTTGTCGAAGTTGTCCCTGAACGCGTTGTACGCCACGCCGACATTCGGGCCGAAGGTGAAGCCGCGGGCGACGGCGGAGGCCGCGGCGGCCTGCTGCCAGAATTCGGGCTGGTTGGAGAAGTAGTCGGGCGCCTGGCCGAGCGAGGACTGGGCCTTGGTGGCGGCCGGGTAGATGGCGGCCTCCTTGACCAGCAGGCCGAGGGCCGCGGGGTCGGTGTTCATCCAGGTGACGAACTGGACGGCGGCCGCCTTGTTGGGCGTCTTGGCCGACACGGCCGTGGACGAGCCGCCCCAGAAGCCGCTGTAGCTCTCACCCGCGTTCCACTGCGGGAGCGGGGCGACGGCCCACTTGTCCTTGGCCTTGGGCGCGTTGGTCGACAGCACGCCCGGCGCCCAGACCGCCGACGGCCAGGTCAGCAGCTTGCCGTCGTTGAGAGCCTTGTTCCACTCGGGCGTGAAGAACGGCATGTCATCGATGACGCCCTCCTTGACCAGTCCGCCCCAGTAGTCGGCGACCTTCTTGGTGGGCTCGGCGGCGATGGCGACCTTCCACGACTCGCCGCTGATCGACCACCACTGGGCCCCGGCCTGCTGCGCCAGGCCCGTGAATGCTCCCGGATCCTTGCTGGAGAACGTGCCGAGGTACACCTTGGGATCCTTCTTGCGCAGCGCGCGGGCCGTGTCGGCGTACTCCTGCCAGGTCTTCGGGAGCGCGAGGCCGTACTTGTCGAACAGGTCCTTGCGGTAGAAGAGCATCATCGGGCCGCTGTCCTGCGGGACTCCGTACACGCCCTCCGTGCCCAGCGTGACGAGCCTCCACAGGCCCTCGGCGAACTCGCCCTTGACGGAGGCGGTCTCGGCCTTGAGGTCGGCCACCGCGTCGGCGGCGACGAACGACGGCAGGTGCTGGTACTCGGCCTGCACCACGTCGGGCGGGTTGCCCGCCTTGGCCGCGGTGAGGAACTTGGCCGCAGCCTCGTCGCCGCCCGCCTGCTTGCTGACCGTGACCTGGATGTCCGGGTGCGCCTGGTTCCAGACCGCGGCGATCTTGTCCATGTTGGGGGCCCAGGTCCAGTACGTCAGCTTGACCGGTCCCTTGGCGGCGGCACTGGGACTCTGCGCCGCCTCGGTGCTTTCGGCGGGCTCGCCGGACGACCCGCAACTCGCGAGAGCAGCCGTGAGCACGACGGCCAGGGCGGCTCCAAGGCGGTTGGCGCGCATGCGTACCTCCAGAAAGTTCTGTGAACGTGCACAGAGTGAAACAGCCGCGAAACAACCGTCAAGGGGTCGTTATGTTCTCGTTAATCGGCCATCATCGGAGGAGGCAGGGCGGCCGGTCGCCAGGAAGCGGGGCAGGCGCTACTGTGCACGTTCACAGAAGCTTTTCAAGGGGGATGGATGTACCCGGAGCGTCCTGCCGGTATCGCCTTCGGCGGCGACTACAACCCGGAGCAGTGGCCGCGCGAGGTCCTGGAGGAGGACGTGGCCCTGATGCGCGAGGCCGGGGTGAACCTGATCAGCCTGGGCCTGTTCTCGTGGGCGCTGATGGAGCCCGCGGAGGGGCGCTACGACTTCGGCTGGCTGGACGAGATCGTGGACCGGCTGCACGAGGGCGGGGTCGCGGTGGACCTGGCCACGCCGACCGCGGCCCCGCCTGCGTGGTTCATCCGGAAATATCCTGATGTGCTGCCGGTGACCAGGGAGGGGACGCGGATCGGGTTCGGCGGCAGGCAGAGCGCCTGCTCCAGCGCCCCCGCCTTCCGGGAGGCGACCGCGCGGCTGGTGCGCGCGCTGGGCGAGCACTATCGCGGGCATCCGGCCGTGGTCATGTGGCACGTGCACAACGAGTACGGGGCGCCGCTCGGCGAGTGCTACTGCGAGCACAGCGTGGCGGCGTGGCGCGAATGGCTCCGCTCCCGATATCGCGATATTTCAGCATTGAACGAGGCCTGGGGCACCACGTTCTGGGGCCAGACGTACACCGACTGGGCGGAGATCGATGCCCCCCGCTTCAACCACACGGCCGTCAACCCGGCCCAGCGCCTCGACTACGCCCGCTTCAGCGACGCCCAGCACCGCGAGCACTACGCGCTCCAGCGCGACATCCTGCGCGAGCTCACCCCCGGCGTCCCCGTCACCACGAACTTTGCGGGCACCGTGAACTGCAAGTCCGCCGACCTGTGGCAGTGGGCCCGCGAGTTGGACGTGATCGCCAACGACCACTACCTGAAGGCCGAGCGGCCCGACAACCACATCGACCTGGCCATGTCCGCCGACCTCGCCCGCTCGGTGGCGGGCGGCGCCCCGTGGATGCTCATGGAGCACTCGGCGGGCGCGGTGAACTGGCAGCCGCGCAACATCGCCAAGCGGCCCGGCGAGATGCGCCGCAACAGCCTCGCGCACGTGGCGCGCGGCTCCGACAGCGTGCTGTTCTTCCAGTTCAGGGCCTCCCGCTTCGGGGCCGAGAAGTTCCATTCGGGGATGGTGCCGCACGCGGGGACCGATTCCGCGCAGTGGCGCGAGGTGGTCCGGCTCGGCGCCGACCTGCGCAAGCTCGCCGGCCTTCAGGGGAGCCGGGTGCGGGCCGAGGTCGCGCTGGTCTGGGACTGGGAGTCGTACTGGGCGCTGGAGCTGGACTGGCGGCCGTCGGTCGATCTGACGTTCAGGGAGCGGATGGACGCCTTCTACGAGGCGCTGTGGCGGGAGCACGTGACGGTGGACTTTGTCCACCCTTCCGCCGATATTTCGGGATATCGAGTGGTGGTGGCGCCCAGCTCGTACCTGCTGACCGAGGCGTCCGCCAAGAACCTCCACCGGTACGTCGAGGCGGGCGGCACCCTGCTCGTGTCGTACTTCTCCGGCATCGTGGACGAGCACGACACCATCCACCCCGGCGCCCACCCCGGCGCGCTGCGCGAACTGCTGGGCCTGTCGATCGAGGAGTTCCACCCGCTGCGCGAACACGAGACTGTGACACTGACCGACGACGACAGCGACGGCAGCAGCAGCGGCAGCAGCGACGGCGACGGCCGTAACGGTGGCGGCGGCGGCACCGGCGGCCGTGACGGTGGCGGCGACGACGGTGGCATGGCCCGCGTTTGGTCGGAGCGGGTCCGCCTGGCCGGTGCGGTCGCCGTACGCGACTTCGCCACCGGACCCGACGCCGGTCACCCCGCTTTCACCCGCCACGACCTCGGCGCGGGCACCGCCTGGTACCTCGCGACCGCGCCCGTCGCCGGTCTGCGCGAGTTGCTCGGCCAGGTGCTCGACCACGCCAACGTGTCCCGGCCCCGCGGCCTCCCCGACACCCTCGAGCTGGTACGCCGGGGCGACCACGTCTTCCTGATCAACCACGGCGAGGAGGCGGTGACGGTCGAGGGGGTGAGCGGCACGAGCGTCTTCGACGGCGTACGCCACGAGGGGCCGGTCACCGTCGCGCCCGGCGCGGTCACGGTCATCGCCCTGACCCCTTAGGGAGACGTCCACCCCGACACCCGCGCGGTCCAGGACCTTGCGCCGCGCCCCACCACTGCGCGTCACCGCTGCGCCTCCTGAGCGCCGCCGCCTGAAGCCGCGCTGGATGCCGTCGCATGGACTGCCGGGCGGCGAATGCCGCTGCCTGGACTGCCGGGCAACGGATGCCGTCGCGTGGGCTGCCGAAATCGGCTGCGCCGTGCCCTACCCGCCGTGCCCTACCCGCCGTGCCCTACCCGCCGTGCCCTACCCGCCGTGCCCTACCCGCCGTGCCCTACCCGCCGTGCCCTGCCCGCCGTGCCCTGCCCGCCGTGCCCTGCCCGCCGTGCCCTGCCCGCCGTGCCCTGCCCGCCGTGCCCTGCCCGCCGTGCCCTGCCCGCCGCGCCGCCCCGCCCGCCGTGCCCTGCCCGCCGTGCCCTGCCCGCCGCGCCGCCCCGCCCGCCGCGCCGCCGTGAGGTCCCTCGGCCACGACCGCCCTTGCCGGCGGTCACCCGGACCTGGTGGCGAGCAGGAGCGCCAGACCGCAGGACGGGCTCCACAGCGAACGGCCGGGGCACGAGGCCCCGGCCGTTCAAGGTTCTCTCATCCGCCGCCTGTGCTCAGGAGCAGGGGCGCGGGTGTGTCCGCCGGACCTGCGGCGAGGCCGCGGACATGGGGTGGGTCCGGGCCGCGCATGCCGGGCGGGACCCCGCGTGCGCCGGCCGCGTGAGCGTCGGCTTCTCGTGGTTGACGTTCTCCACCTTCACCGTGCTGGGCCTGGTCTTCACCGAGGTGGGCCGCGCCGGCACGACCGACGGGTGGCTGGACGCGGTGGAGGGCTTGGTCAGCACGAGCGGCTTGGCGGGAGTGACCGGCTTGACCGCCGCGACAGGGTGAACCTGCACGGCAGGCTTGGCTGGGACAGCAGGCTGGGCCGGGACGGCGGGCTGGGCCGGGATCGCAGGCTTGGCCGGCACGGCCGACGACTTGCTCTCACCCGGCGTGGCCGGCGCGCAGGCCTCGGTGGACACGACCGGCTTGACCGCCACCGCGGGCTTGGCCGGAGCGGCCGGCATGGCCGGAGCGGCCGGCTTGACCGGCGCAGCAGGCTTGACCGGGGCGGCGGGCTTCGCCGGGGCGGCCGGCTTGACCGACACCTTCGTCACGAGCGCCGGCTTGGCGGGGCGCGGCTGGACCGACGGCGCCGCCGGCTTGACCGCGATGCTGCTCGACTTGGTGACGAGCCCGTCGTCCACGCCGGCCCCCGAGCACGCGGCGCACGCGGCGCAGGCGTCGGACGGGGCTGCCGGGGCTGCCGGGGCTGCCGGAGCCGCCGGAGGGGCCTGGACAGCCGTGCTGGAGAGGCCGCAGCCGATGGCGGACTCGTCAGCCGGGACTGCCAGGTCCTCCGGGGCTGTCAGGTCCACCGGGGCCGTCACGTCCGCCGGGGCGGCGGGAGCGGCCGGGGCGGCGCACAGGACTTCGGCGCCGCACGCGCTGCCCAGCGCGTAGCCGGAGTCCGTGCTGTAGCCGGTGTAGGCGCCGGCCGCCCGGCCGAGAACGTCGCCGCACCCCTCGACCTTCATGAGCGCGAACCCGTTCAGCAGCAGGGAGTCGCGACTCGGACAGGGGCTGACCTGCGTCCAGGTACGGACGCCGGCGGGGCGGATGCCGGTGATCGTTTGCTGCTGCACGAACCCGAGTTCGTACACCTGGGTGAAGGCGGTCGCCTCCGGGGGTGGCTCGGTGGGCGCGGCAGCGGCGGGCGTCGCCAGTGCCACGGACATGAGCATGAACGGCAAAGCGGTAGCCGCTACCGTCGTGTGCCGTGAACGCAATATTTGCATAGGCACACGAGTAGCGCCCGCCATCACGGCGAGGGGAGGGCGACACCCCCTCCCAGACGCCAACCGGAATGGATCTTGTCCTTCTCTTGGTGTCCGGCCCGGTTCGCGCGGGTCTCCCACAGAGCCGCCTTGACCCGAAATCCTGACCGAAATTTACGACTAATGCGGAAATCTGGTCAGTCCATCAGTAAGATCGCTGTCAGCTACCTCAGCGGCACAGTGCGTACCCGAAGGAGCCGCCCATGGCCGACCCCCGGCAGCAGCGCGCCTCCCGAAGAGTCGACACCTCCAGACCCAGCACCTCCCGCCTCTACGACTTCATGCTCGGCGGCAAGGACAACTACGAGGCGGACCGCCGGCTGGCGCAGCGGGTGCTCGAGATCATGCCGGACGCCCGGGAGGCGGCGCTGGCGAACAGGGAGTTCCTCGCCCGGGTGGTCCGGTTCATGGCCGCGCAGGCGGGCGTCAGGCAGTTCCTGGACGTCGGTGCCGGTCTGCCCGCACGGGAGAACGTCCACGAGATCGCCAGGTCCGCCGCCCCCGGCTCGCGCGTCGTGTACGTCGACCACGACCCGATCGTCCTGGTCCACGGCCGCGCGCTGCTGGCCGTGGACGGCCGCACCACGATCGTCGAGGGCGACGCCAGGAACCCGGACGCGATCGTCGACGATCCGGAGACCAGGCGCCTCATCGACCTCGGCGAGCCGGTCGGGCTGCTGATGCTCGGCGTCCTGCACCACCTGCCCGACCACGAGGACCCGGCCGGGATCGTGGCGCGGCTGGTGAAACGCCTCCCGTCCGGCAGCCACGTGGCCGTCTCCCACTTCCACAATCCCGTGGATCATGCGGAGGCGGCCCATCAGGCGTACGCGGCCGAGAAGCTCTTCAAGGAGAGCCTCGGGACGGGCCGGTGGCGCACACGCGAGGAGATCCTCGCCTGCTTCGACGGCCTGGAGCTGCTGGAGCCCGGCCTCGTGCCGCTGCCGGAATGGCGGCCCGGCCCCGGCGACCGCGCCAGGCCCGGCCTCTCCCATCAGACCCTGGTCGGAGCCGTCGCCCGCAAGCCGTGAGGGCAGGTGACCGCAGGGGTCACAGCGCGCCCGCGTACACCCAGCGGCCCTCGAGACGGACGAAACGGCTGTTCTCCTCCAGCACGCCCGCGCGCCCGCGCTCGGTGTAGTGGGCGCGGAAGCGGACCGTGCCCTCGGTGTGCACGACGCTGCCGCCCGTCGTCTCCAGCACCTCCAGGCGTACCCACCGGACCTTCCTGTCGAGGTCGAGCGAGGCGGGCCGCGCGGCCGGGTGCCAGGTCCGCAGCAGGTAGGCCGCGTCGCCCACCCCGAACGCGCTGAACCGCGACCGCATGAGCTGCTCGGCGGTGGCGGCGGCCGCCGCGCCTCGGTGGAGCTTGCCGCAGCAGTCCTGGTAGGGCGTGGGCAGGCCGCACGGACATGTACGAGACATGCGCCCTATTGTGCCGTGCCCACGTGGGCCGGGAGCCGCGCCGTGAGGTCGGTCAGCGTCGGGCCGAGCGGGGCGTCCAGGGTGAGTGAGGCGTCGGCGTCGCCGCCGGTCGGGCCCTGGTTGACGATGGCGATCGGGATGCCGAGCGCGGCGGCCTTGGTGACGAACCGCAGGCCCGACTTGACCGTCAACGACGACCCGAGCACGAGCAGCGTCCGCGCCCCCGCCACCATGGCGAAGCACTCGTCCACGCGGGGGCGGGGGACGTTCTCGCCGAAGAAGACCACGTCGGGTTTGAGCAGCCCGCCGCACGTCGCGCAGTCGACCACCTCGAACCCGGCGACCTGCTCGTCGGTGAGCACGGCGTCGCCGTCGGGGTTGATCTGCCCGCTGGCCTCCCAGGCGTGGTTGGCCGCGCGCAGCCGCCGCTCCAGCTCGGCGCGCGGGGTGCGCTCCCGGCAGGACAGGCAGACGACCCGGTCGAGGCCGCCGTGCAGCTCGATCACCCGCCTGGCCCCGGCCGCCTGGTGCAGGCCGTCGACGTTCTGGGTGACGATGCCGGCGAGCAGCCCGCGCCGCTCCAGCTCGGCCACGGCCCGGTGGCCGGCGTTGGGCCGGGCCTCGCCGATCTGCCGCCAGCCGACGTGGCTGCGCGCCCAGTAGCGCTGCCGGGCCTCCGCGCTGCCGACGAAGCGCTGGTACGTCATCGGCTCCGCGCGCCTGGCCCGGCCGGTCGGCCCCCGGTAGTCGGGAATGCCGGACTCGGTGGACAGGCCTGCCCCGCTGAGCACGACCACCCCTCCCCCGGCGACCAGCTCCGCCAGTCGTGTCACTGTCACAGAGTCCATGGTGCCCGATCCAGAGGGTCTGCACGGAATCGAGATCAGCCGGCTTCGCCCGCGCTCACGTGTGTGATCAGGCGGGGCGGGGGCGGCGATCGTCTGCGTCGTACCCCGCCCGGGCCTCCTCGACCTTGCTCATGTTGGCGCCGGCCCAGTCGGCCAGGGTGGCGAAGAGAGGAGCCAGGCTGCGTCCCAGCTCGCTGATCTCGTACTCCACCCGCGGCGGCACCTCGGGATGGTAGGTACGCACCACGAGACCGTCGCGCTCCAACTGCCGCAGCCGCTGGGTCAGCACCTTGGGCGTGATCGTGGCGATGCGCCGCTGCAGCTCCACGAAACGCTGCCGGCCGTACTCGTTGAGGCTCCAGAGGATCGGGGTGGTCCAGCGGCTGAAGACGATGTCGACGACCGGAGCGATCGGGCAGGCCTGCTCGGGCTCGGCCGACACGGTTGCCGTCCAGGTCGCGTCGCCGCTCATGCGGGTCCCCTCTGACATAGTCACTTTCTTCTAGGTACCTACTATACGAAGGATGCTAGCTTCGCCGGGTCGCCGATTCGGAACGGAGCTGTTCATGATCGCAGTAACGGGCACCAGCCGAGCGCACCGCGCCTTCACATGACCGCGCCACCGTTGCCGGCCTCCGCGGAGCGCTTCCTGGCCGAGCCGCATCTCGCCACCCTGACCACCTTCCGGCCGGACGGGTCTCCCCACGTGGTGGCCGTCCGTTTCACCTGGGACCGTGAGGCGGGACTGGCCCGCGTCATGACGGTCGGCTCATCGCGCAAGGCCAGGAACCTCCTGTCGGCCCCGGGAAGCCGCGCCGCGCTCTGCCAGGTCGCGGGTTTCCGCTGGATCACGCTCGAGGGTACGGCCACCGTGTCCGACGAGCCGCTGCGGGTCGCCGAAGGAGTGCGGCGCTACACCAGGCGCTACTCGTCACCGCCGCCCAGCCCGCCTGGGCGGGTGGTGGTCGAGATCGCCGTCGACCGAGTGATGAACCTGAACACCTGATTTGTCGTACTGGAAAGGTCTGCCATGCCAACCGCGCACATTCTCGACTCGACGATGTTCTATCGGGAGCTCGGGACGGGGACACCGATGGTCTTCCTGCACGGAAACCCGCACTCGTCCTATTTGTGGCATCCCATCATGGCCGCGGTCGGCGACCCCGGGCGACGCCTCGCACCCGACCTGATCGGAATGGGGGACTCCGGGAAGCCCGACATCGACTACACCTTCAGCGATCATGCCCGCTATCTGGATGCCTGGTTCGACGCCCTGGACCTCGATGACGTCGTCCTGATCGGGCACGACTGGGGCGGCGCGCTCGCCTTCGACTGGGCCGCCCGCCACCCCGGGCGCGTGCGCGGCATCGCGTTCACCGAGACGATCGTGAAGCCGATGTCCTGGGAGGAGTTCCCCGAAGCCGGACGGGAGCTCTTCAAGGCGATCAAGACGGAGGGCGCCGGCGAGGCCATCCTCCTGGACGACAACCTGTTCGTCGAAGGGAGCGGCCTCCCCGAGGAGGATCTCGCCGTCTACCGCAAGTCGTTCCCCACCCGGGACAGCCGGCTGCCGATCCTGCAATGGGCGCGGTCGATGCCGCTCGGCGGCGAGCCGGCCGACGTCGTCGCCATCGTCGAGGCGTACGACAGGTGGCTGGCGGCCAGCACCGACGTGCCCAAGCTGTTGATCGCGTTCGAGCCCGGCCACGGCGCCATGATGGGCCCCGAGATGGTCGAGTGGTGCGCCGGCAACATGGCCGCTCTCGAGATCGAGAAGCACGGCGTCGCCGGCCACACCACTCCGGCGGAGCAGCCTGAGGCGATCGCCACGGCGATCACCGGCTGGATGGGCCGGCACGGGCTGCGCTGAGGCGGCACGTGCGGGAGCCGTTCACCTGGGGCCTCTCAGCACCCCCGCCTGGGCCAGCCCCGCCGTCAGCTCCGTGCGGGCGCGCTCGGTGAGGGCGTCGAGGGCGTGGGGATCGTCGGCCGCCAGCCGGGAGACGGGCGCGACCTGGTACGGGCGGAGCCGGAACGACCGCCCCGACCGCAGGCTGACCGCGAACGTCCCCGGCCCGTCCCCGTCGGGCCCGTCCCCTGCCTGCACCACCTCCGCACACGGATCCCACGCGGGAGCCGGCCCGCCCCCTCCGCGCTCCTGTCCTGGCGCGGCCTCCCGGGCGGCCACGGAGCAGGCGGCCAGCCGCCCGGCCGGCAGCCCGGGGAGCCGGGCCAGCCAGCTCCTGATCATGGCCGCGACCTCGTACGCCCGCATGGTGTCCGGCGCGTCGAACTCGATCCACCTGGCCAGGTCGTCCCCCGGATGCGGCGGGAAGCGCACGCTCTGCCCGGCCCACTCCGTGCGGATCGCCATCCGGTACGGCCGCAGCCCGGCGAGCCGGACCCCGCCCGCGCCCGCCGCCAGCAGCTCCACGGACTCGCCGACGACGCCCGCGTCCATGCCGGGCGCCCCGAGCACCAGCTCGCACGTCACCGGCACGCCGGGCGGGATCCCGGCCAGCAGCCGCCGCAGGTCGACGGTCACGCCGTTCAGCCCGGTCACGGCGGCCAGGAAGTCGATCCGCGTCACGATGATCGTCAGGCCGCGGCAGCGGGCCAGCACCTCCTCGGGGAACGCGGCCACCCCCACCGCGTCCAGCCACCCGGCCCACGGCCCGCTCGCGGGAGGGGGACACGCCCCGGTCACCCAGCGCACACGCTTCCCCGGCTGGGTGTCCGGGGCGTCGCACAGGCGCGCCCTCTCGACGGGCGCGACATCCGGACCGTCCCACGGGCGCGCCGGCGCGGCGTCGTTCCACAAGGGGCGGATGACCCGCGCAGGCGACCACGTCAGCAGCTCGGCACCGGCCAGCGCGGGCACGCGCCGCAGCGCCGCGCCCTGCTCGGCCACCAGCCGCCCGCACAATGTCACCCGTCCCGCTCCCAGGGCGCCCACCAGCGCGAACGCCGCGGGAAGCTGCCGGGCGTCGTCCACCACGACGTGCGCCCGCCGCCCCCTGGCCACGTCCACGGCCAGCTCCACCTCGGGGCGGAACAGCTCGCACCGCCCGGCCGCGCCGAGCACGTCCCCGCTGCTCTGCGTGCTCCCCTCGGCCAGCTCCAGGTCGTCGATGCTGAGCCGCACGGCGGGGTCGGCGGCCAGCCGCAGCGCCGCGCCCACCGCTCTCAGGTGGGCGTCGTCGAACGCCTTGCGCTCCAGGACGGCAGCCGCCGCCCGCTCGAGCAGCGCGGCCAGCGGCCCGCCGTCGAGCCGCTCAGCGGCGGCCTTGAGCCGGGACGGGTCGGCGAGGCGTTCGACGACCTGTTCGTTGAGGTCGAGCACCTCGACCCCGGAAGGCGGCAGGACCGCCGTGGTGAAGTCGGTGAGCGGCGGTACGACGATCAGGTCCATCAGCGGCCCTCCCCCGAGGCACGGACAACGGAATTGGCATCCGGCCCGCTTCAACTTCAAATGCTGACAAGACAATTTTTGCATGTCAATAAGATTGCGGATGCAGAATAAAAGAGCGAGACAATGTCATTCACTGTCCGCATTCATCCACTATCGTCCCAGTACAGAGCTATAGAGAGGCAATCACCTCGACGCATTTCCCCTTTCTTCCGGCCGCCCGGAAAACCGGGCCGTTACGCTTTTCTTCGAGAGGGGATGAAGGACTCGTGACGGAAGGCGGGAGGCGCGAGGGCCCTTATCTCCCGACGCCCGTTTTCGTCGGCGGGCTCGTCGTCACCACCGCGATGGTGGCCGCGCTGGACACCCTCACGGGCACGGCGGTGCGGCTGTTCCCGCTGCTGATCTTCCTGCCCGCGATCGTCGCCGGGCTGGGCACGGTCCGGCAGACGGTCCTGGCGTCGACGTGGGTGACGCTGGCGGTGGGCGGGCTCGGCGCCTACCTGGGCGCGGAGCTGGACGACGATGCCCTGGCGGTCGGGTTCACCGCCCTGTTCGGCGTGCTGGCCGTGCTCGGCTGCCGCTACCGCGTGCGGCGCGAGGAGGAGGTGCGCCGGCTGCGTTCGGCGGCCTCCGCCCTGCAGCGGCTGATCGTGCGCCCGCTGCCGCTGCGCACCGCCGACGTGGTCGTCGACGGCCTCTACCAGCCGGTGGAGGAGGAGCCGATGGTGGGCGGCGACATGTACGAGGTGGCCGTCTCCCAGCACGGCACCCGCGTGCTCATCGCCGACGTGCAGGGCAAGGGGCTGCCCGCGATCGGGACCGCGCTGGCGGTGCTGGGGTCGTTCAGGGAGGCCGCGTACCGCGAGGAGACCCTGACCGGCGTCGTGGAAGCGCTGGAGAAGGCCGTGGTCAGGCAGAACACGTTCGCCGCGACCACCGGGGAGCCGGAGCGCCTGGTCACCGCCCTCGTGCTCGACATCGGCGCGGGGCTGGGCGTCGAAGCGGTCAACTGCGGACACATCGCCCCCTACATGATCCACTACGGCGCCGCGCGGCAGGTGTGCCTCGGGGATCCCTCCGTGCCGCTCGGCGTGGCGGCGCTGACCACGGAGCCGCGGACGAGCGCGCGGTTCGCGTTCCCGCCGGGCGCGACGCTGGTGCTGTGCACCGACGGCGTCACCGAGGCCCGCGACCCGGAAGGCGCCTTCTACCCCCTCCCCGAGCGCCTGCGCGCGTGGGCGGCCGACCCGCCCGACAGCCTCGCCCATGAGCTGGGCGCCGATGTGCGCGCCTTCACCAGGACGGACCCGCGCGACGACATCGCGATCGTCACCTTGCGCCGGCGGCCGGCGCGGGGCGACAGGCGGCGGCGCGCCCGCACACCATCATGAACCGGCTACTCCGACGGCGCGTACCTACACACATCGGACATGGTCCATGGAGGTGTCGTGGAGCTCAGCCTGTTGCGGGCACAGGCGCACAGCCCGTCGTTCTTTTCGCTGATGCGCGCCTCGTCGGGAGAGCGCGCGCCGGTCGACTTCTGCGTTCCGTGCAACCCGTACTTCCCGACCCCGGAGATCTTCGATCATCTCGGGAGGAATCTGGAGACGATCCTCAAGTTCTACCCGAGCGACGCGGGCACGATCACCGAGGAGCTCTGCGCCACGCTGGGGCTCCACCCCAAGACGGTCGCCATGGGCAACGGATCGACCGAGCTGATCACCTGGATCGACCACCTGCTGGTGCGCGAGAGCCTGGCGGTGCCCATCCCCACCTTCGGCCGCTGGGCCGACCAGCCGCTGGAGACGGGCAAACGGGTGGACATGTACCCGTTGATGGAGAGGCGCAACTTCGCGCTGGACGTGAGCGACTACGTGTCGTTCATCCGCATGCGCGGCTCCCGGGTGGCGGTGATCTGCAACCCCAACAACCCCGACGGGGGCTACCTGCCCAGGCACGAGGTCCTGCGCCTGCTCGACGAGCTGATCGACCTGGATCTGGTGATCGTGGACGAGTCGTTCGGCGACTTCGTGGACGCCGAGCCGTACCCGGGGCTGGCGGCGGAGGCTGCGGTCCGGCCGAACGTGATCGTGCTGCGCAGCCTGGGCAAGAACTTCGGCCTGCACGGCATCCGCTTCGGCTACCTGGTCGCGAACCCGGCACTGGCCGCCCGGGTGCGCGACGCGCTGCCCAAATGGAACCTGAACTCGTTCGCCGAGGTCGTGGTGTTCATGATGCGGGAGTTCATGGCCGAGTACCAGGACAGCCTCCGGCGGGTGGGCTATGACAGGCGGGCGATGTTCAAGCAGCTCAGCACCATGCCGGGGCTGTCGGTGTTCGCCTCGCAGGGCAACTTCCTGCTGATCAAGCTGCCGCCCGGGCACGACGGGGTGCCGCTGCGCGACCACCTGCTCAGCGAGCACGGCGTGTACGTCCGCGAGTGCGGCAACAAGCTGGGCACGACGAGCCAGTTCATCCGCCTGGTCGTGCGGCCGCAGGACGACGTGCGGCGGCTGCTCATCGGCATGACGCAGTACCTGTACTCGGGCAGCCTCCACGAGGTCCCCGTGATCGGGCTGCACCACCGGCATGTCAATCCGCTGTCGGCCTAGAAGCCGTATAGCGTACGGTACGATGTACGGAACCCATGGAATGTCGGTGCCGCGCTGTAGGCTGTCCCGGCTTTCCCCCGTACGGCAAGAACATCAGACGATGGAAGGGTTCCGTGGCCGTCTCCAGCCGCCAGGCCAGCACCGCTCAGCACCGTGACCACAGCGCCGCCGACAGCCACGACCTCATCCAGGTCCGCGGCGCCAGGGAGAACAACCTCAAGGGCGTCTCCCTCGACATCCCCAAGCGCCGCCTCAGCGTCTTCACCGGGGTGTCCGGCTCCGGCAAGTCCTCGCTCGTCTTCGACACGATCGCCGCGGAGTCGCGCCGGCTGATCGACGAGACGTACACCGCGTTCATCCAGTCGTTCATGCCGAGCCTGGCCCGTCCCGACGTGGACGCGCTGCACAACCTCAGCGCGGCGATCATCGTCGACCAGGAGCGGATGGGCGCCAACCCCCGCTCGACGGTGGGCACCGCCACCGACGCCCACACGATGCTGCGGCTGCTGTTCAGCCGGATCGGCGAGCCCTACGTCGGCCCCGCCTACGCCTTCAGCTTCAACCGGGCCGAGGGCATGTGCCCGCAGTGCGAGGGGCTGGGCAAGGCGTCGGAGATCGACGTGGACGCGCTCGTCGACAGGGAGCTGTCGCTCAACGAGGGAGCGATCAAGGTCCCCGGCTTCCCGGTGGACAGCTGGCAGTGGCAGGTCCTGGCCCACTCCGGCCTGTACGACCCCGCCGTCAAGCTGAAGGACTTCACCCCCGAGCAGTGGGCGGACTTCCTGCACAAGCCGCCGGTCAAGCTCAAGTACGGCACCAACAACTTCACCTACGAGGGGCTGGCCAGCAAGGTCAGGCGGACCTACCTCGGCAAGGACCTGGAGTCGATGCAGCCGGGGGCGCGGGCGTTCGCCGAGCGCGCGATCAAGCTGACCGTCTGCCCCTCCTGCGGCGGCTCCCGGATCAACGAGGCCGCCCGCTCGGCCAGGATCGACGGGCTCAACATCGCCGAGTGCGCGGCCATGCAGATCAGTGACCTGTCCGCCTTCATCCGCGGCATCGGCAACGCGGCGGTCGGCCCGGTGCTGGACGGGCTGCACTCGACACTCGACTCGCTGGTGGAGATCGGTCTCGGCTACCTGAGCCTGGACCGTGAGTCCGGCACGCTGTCCGGCGGCGAGGCGCAGCGGGTGAAGATGGTGCGGCACCTCAACTCCAGCCTCACCGACGTCACCTACGTCTTCGACGAGCCGACGGCCGGGCTGCACCCGCACGACATCCAGCGGATGAACACCCTGCTGCTCCAACTCCGCGACAAGGGCAACACGGTGCTCGTGGTCGAGCACAAGCCGGAGCTGATCGAGATAGCCGACCACGTGGTCGACCTAGGCCCGGGTGCGGGCACGGCCGGCGGGAGCATCTGCTACGCGGGCGACCTCGACGGGCTGCGCGCCTCCGACACGCTCACCGGCCGCTATCTCGACCACCGGGTACGCCTGCGGGACCGCTTCCGCGAGCCGTCCGGGCACCTGTCGATCAAGGGCGCCACCCTGCACAACCTGCGCGACGTGAGCGTGGACATCCCGCTCGGCGTGCTCACCGTGGTCACCGGCGTGGCCGGGTCGGGCAAGAGCTCGCTGATCCACGGCTACGTCGCGGGCCGCGAGGGCGTGGTCATGGCCGACCAGTCACCGATCCGCGGCTCGCGCAGGAGCAACCCGGCCACCTACACCGGGCTGCTCGACCCGGTCCGCGCGGCGTTCGCCAAGGCCAACGGGGTCAAGCCGGGCCTGTTCAGCGCCAACTCCGAGGGCGCCTGCCCGGCGTGCAAGGGCATCGGCCTGATCTACACGGATCTGGCGATGATGGCCGGGGTGGCGTCGGTGTGCGAGGAGTGCGAGGGCAAGCGGTTCACGCCGAAGGTGCTGACGTACACGCTGCGCGGCAAGAACATCAGCGAGGTGCTCGCCATGCCGGTGGCCGAGGCCCGCGAGTTCTTCACCGAGCGGCAGGTCCGCACGATCCTCGACCGCATGGCCGCGGTCGGCCTCGGCTACCTGGGCCTGGGGCAGCCGCTCACCACGCTGTCGGGCGGCGAGCGGCAGCGGCTCAAGCTCGCCATCCACATGGCCAAGAACGGCACCACGTACGTGCTGGACGAGCCCACCACGGGCCTGCACCTGGCGGACGTGGACCAGCTCCTGGCGCTGCTCGACCGCCTGGTGGACGACGGCAACACGGTCATCGTGATCGAGCACCACCAGGCCGTCATGGCCCACGCCGACTGGATCATCGACCTGGGGCCGGGAGCCGGTCACGACGGCGGTCAGGTGGTCTTCTCCGGCACCCCCGGCGAGCTGGTCGCCACCGGCACCTCGCTCACGGCGATCCACCTGCGCGACTACGTGGCCAAGCCCTGACCCCGTCCGGTCTCGCGTGCGGGATCCCGCACGCGAGACCGGAACCGCGTCCCCGCCTGCGCCACGCGGCTCCCGAGCGCAAGACCGGAACCGCACCCTGCCCGCACGCCGGACCGCCGCTCGACCCGCCCTGGCCACCGCTCCACGGCCCGTCCCGCCGCTCGATCCGACCTGGCCACCGCTCCACTCACGCGGCGCCGGGCGCCGGGACAGGGCGAGCTCGATCCTCCTGGCCAGACGCGACGGCCGGGCTCACCCGCCGGACGACCACCGGACGAAGACAAAGGTGCGCGCCGCGCGCTCACGACGACGCCGAGGCGACCCGGCGCGAGGCGGCAGCCGAGGCGACCCGGCGCGAGGCCGCCGCCGAGGACCGCGGGGCGGGCGGTTTCAGACGGCCAGGCGGGCCAGGACGCGGGCGAACTCCGGTGGGGGCGCCACCACGAGCCGGGTCTGGCCGTCCTGAGCGACGATGTCGGCCCTGATGTGCGTCAGCCGCTGCTCGTGCCACCAGTACACCTGGGAGCTGAGCCCGTCCGTACGTGCCGCGTGCACCCGCAGCCGCTCGATCGCCCGTACCACCCCGATCCCGTCCACCGGGTGCACGAGCAGTGTGTACGGATCGGGCAGCACCACGAGCACCCCGTCCGAGGGAACGGGCAGGTACTCGCCGAGCCACCGCAGATGGGTGGCGGCCGACGGCGTCATGGCGGTCAGCCGGGTCACCGGCGTGCCCGACAGCTCGATGGACTCGACCTCCAGCCGCTCCTCGCGCCGGACGTTCGCGACGGCCAGCTCGAGCGCCTGGGCGGTGGGCAGGGGCCAGCACCCGGCCTGCTCGGGCCGCACGGCGCGCGAGCCCACGAAGAGCAGCTCCACCAGGTCGGCGTTGAGGTGGCGGCCCACCACGCGGGTCAGGTCGGCCACCTCGTCCACGGCCTCCACGCGGGTCCGGACCAGCGATCCGGCCTGCTCCAGGTCGCAGACGTCAAGCCGCTCCCCCGCGGTGGCCACGGCGTGCGCCAGGTGCTCGGAGACCAGCATGGGCCAGTCCTCCCTGGCCCTGCGCCCGGCCTCACGGCGCAGCCCCGTGAGCCTGACCATCAGCTCCATGTCGCCACGAAGCGTCACGGAGCCGCCGTCAGAGGCGAACTCGAAGGAGTATCCGAGGGACTCGGCGACGAGCGCGAGCAGCGAGTCGAGATCGACGTCCTCGACCGGCCGGCGTGAGGGCTCTCGGTGTCGCCTGAACAAGCTCACGCGCCATGTCCCTTTCTGTCGGATTCGTCCCTTCTACCTTGCCTGCTCCCCATCACCGACAATGGCAGCTAGGGAGCACGATTCGGTATCGATAGCCCCAAGTCTCCCAAGCCACACGCTCATCTGCGGTGACCCGTGCCCCACCGGCAGCCCCGCCAGCACGGGGACCCCGAGCCCGCGGAGCCGGTCTTCGAGCACCGGGTACGGGTCGCCGCAGTCGACCCACGAGCCGAGCGCGATCCCCCGCACGCCGTCGAGCGCCCCGGCCTGCAGGAGCTGGGTGAGCATCCGGTCGATCCGGTACGGCTCCTCCCCGATGTCCTCCAGGAACGCGAGCTTGCCCGCGAACGACGGCTGCCACTTCGTGCCGCACATCGAGGTCAGCAGCGACAGGTTCCCCCCGGCCAGCACGCCCTCGGCCCGCCCCTGGACCAGCGCCCGCTCGCCCTGGACCGTCTCGGGCGTGCCGAACAGCGCCGCCTGCAGGCTCCGCCAGCTGCGCGGCTCGGGCCCCTCCTCGGCGGCCAGGATGTCGCAGGCCGCCATCGGCCCGTGCAGCGTGGAGACGCCCAGCTCGGCGGCGAACGCGTTGTGCAGCGCCGTGATGTCGCTCGACCCGAGGAGCACCTTGGGCCCGGCCGCCCGCATGGCGTCCCAGTCGAGCAGGTCCAGGAGCCGGGCGGCGCCGTACCCGCCCCGGCAGCAGAACACCGCGGAGACGGCCGGGTCGCACCAGGCGCCCTGCAGGTCGGCGGCCCTGGCGGCGTCGTCGCCCGCCAGGTAGTCGAGCCGCTGGCGGTCGAGCGCGTGCGCGCCGACCACGACCTTCAGCCCGAGGCCCTCCAGGCGCTCGACGCCGCGCCTGAGCAGCGCCGCGTTGGGCGGGCCCGACGGCGAGACGACCGCGACGGTGTCACCGGGTCGCATCGATCAACTCCTCGATTGGCTCGTTCGCGTGGAAACGATTGGCTCATCCACGTGGAAAACGGTGTCACACTTGTGCTCCAGTATGCGACTTCCGCCCCACATACTCGTCGTCAACGGCATCAAGGTCCGCCGGCCTGTCTTCCTGGTCGGAGCGCCGCACTCCGGCACGGACCTGCTCGCCCGCGCACTGAAACGATCTCCTGGCTTCCACGTGACGATGGGTCGCGCGAGCGTGGCGCACGTGGTGTACGCCTTCGCCCGCAAGCCCTCCATCGGCCAGACCTCCGGCGCCGTACGCGTCATGCGCGACGCGCTCGCCGAGTCGTGGCAGGTGCTGCCCGGATCCTGCGGATGGTGCGCCGAGTCGTGCAGGGACGCGGGCGGCGTCACCGGCACCGGCCCCTGCGTGTCCACGGGCGAGATCACCAGGTTCGGCGACGGCAGCCCCGACCTGCTCTACAGCGCTCCCGTGCTGCTCCAGGCCTTCCCCGACGCGCGGTTCGTGCAGCTCATCCGCGACGGCAGGGACGTGGTGGCCGGCATGCTCGCCGATCCGGCGTGCCTGGCCTGGTTCAAGCCGGCGATGCTGTCGGAGGAGACCGAGTTCCCCAACGCGTTCCTCGGCCTCAACAAGGACGAGCACCTCGACCGGTGGAAGGAGATGCCGGCGGCGGGCAAGAGCGCGCTGCGCTGGCGCAGCGCCGTCCGCCTGAGCGCCGAGCTGCGCAGGACGCTGCCCGAGGAGCAGCTCCTGACGCTGCGCTACGAGGACCTGCTCCAGAAGCCGGCGCAGTCGGTGGCCACGCTGGCGGAGTTCGTGGAGACGCGGGTGTCCAAGGTCGTCCTGTACGACACCGCCGTCCCCAAGGTCGGCGTCTGGCGCACCAAGCTCAGATCGGCCGACCTGGAGCTCGTGGAGAAGGTGGCCAGGGAGGAGCTCAAGCGGCTGGGCTACCTGAGGACGTGAACTGGGTGCGGTAGAGCTCGGCGTACAGGCCGCCGCGGGCCAGCAGCTCCTCGTGGCGCCCCCGCTCGGCGATGCGGCCCTCGTGGATCACGAG
This sequence comes from Nonomuraea sp. NPDC050786, assembly GCF_040654115.1. Taxonomy (NCBI): domain Bacteria; kingdom Bacillati; phylum Actinomycetota; class Actinomycetes; order Streptosporangiales; family Streptosporangiaceae; genus Nonomuraea; species Nonomuraea sp. NPDC050786. The sequence goes on along the minus strand of NZ_JBFAHJ010000025.1, from coordinate 112,773 downwards.
GATCTCGTCGGCCTCCCTGATCGTGGAGAGCCGGTGCGCGATCACCAGCGACGTGCGGCCCTCCAGCGCGGTCTTCAGCGCCACCTGCACGGCCGCCTCCGACTCCGAGTCGAGGTGGGCGGTGGCCTCGTCGAGCACGACCACGCGGGGCGCCTTGAGCAGCAGCCTGGCCAGCGCGAGGCGCTGTTTCTCGCCCCCGGACAGCCGGTAGCCGCGGTCGCCGACGACCGTCTCGAGCTGGTCGGGCAGCCCCTCGACGAGGTCACCGATCTGCGCGGCCCTGAGAGCCTCCCAGATCTCCTCGTCGCTCGCCCCCGGCCTGGCGTAGCGGAGGTTGGCTCCGATCGTGTCATGGAAGAGATGAGCGTCCTGCATGACCACTCCGACGGTGTCGCGCAGGGAGGCGAGGGTGGCGTCGCGCACGTCGAGCCCGTTGATCCGGACCGCGCCCTCGTTGACGTCGTACAGGCGGGACACCAGTGACGTGATGGTCGTCTTGCCCGCGCCCGAGTGGCCGACCAGGGCGACGAGCCGCCCCGGCTCCGCGGTGAACGAGATGCCCTTGAGCACGGGGTAGGACGGGCCGGTGTCCTGTCTGGCCACCGACTCCAGCGAGGCCAGCGAGACCTCCTCGGCGGCCGGGTAGCGGAAGCGCACGTCGTCGAATTCGATGGTCACGGGACCGTCGGGCACGGCGCTCGCGCCGGGCTTCTCCGCCACCATGGGCTTGAGGTCGAGGATCTCGAAGACCCGGTCGAAGCTGACCAGGGCGGTCATCACGTCGATGTGCACGTTGGACAGGGACGTGAGCGGGCCGTACAGGCGCATCAGGAGCGCGGCCAGGGCCACCAGCGTGCCCAGCTCGAAGACGCCGGAGACCGACAGCACGCCCCCGATGCCGTACACGAGGGCGGTGGCGAGCGCGGCGACGAGCCCGAGCGCGACCCTGAACACCGTGCCGTACATGCCGACCGTCACGCCCACGTCGCGCACCCTGGCGGCCCGGTGGCCGAACACCTCGGCGTCGTCCTCCGGGCGGCCGTAGAGCTTGGCGACCATCGCGCCGGCCACGTTGAACCGCTCGGTGGTGACCGAGCTCATCTCGGCGTCGAGCTGCATCTGCTCGCGGGTCAGCGCCGACATGCGCCGCCCGACGAACTTGGCGGGCACGATGAAGATCGGCAGCAGCACCAGCGCGACCAGCGTCACCTGCCACGACAGCGCCAGCATCGCGCCCAGCACGAGCACCAGGCTGACCACGTTGGAGACCACGGACGACAAGGTGCTCGTCAGCGCCCGCTGCGCGCCGATCACGTCGGTGTTGAGCCTGCTGACCAGCGCGCCGGTCTGGGCCCGCATGAAGAACGCCACCGGCATGCGCTGCACGTGGTCGAAGACCTCGGTGCGCAGGTCGTAGATCAGGCCCTCGCCGATGCGCGCGGAGAACCACCGCTGCACCAGCGTCAGCCCGGCGTCCACGAGCGCCAGCGCGCCGATCGTCACGGCCAGGGCGACCACGACGCCCGGCCGCCTGGCCAGGATGCCGTCGTCGATGATCGCCTTCATCAGCAGCGGGTTGGCGATCACGATCACCGCGCCGGCCACGACGAGCAGCAGGAACGCGGCGATGTGCCTGCGGTACGGCCTGGCGTAGCGCACGATGCGGCGGACCGTGCCCGGTCGCAGCCGCTGCTTGGCCAGCGAGTCGTCGCGCCGCAGGGACGCCATGTGGGGACCGAAGCCCCCTCCTATCATCGTCATGTGGGGGATCCTCCTCCCCCGGATTCAGCGTCGCCGTCGCGCCTGGCGATTCCCGAGTCCGCTCACCGCGAAACGCCCGGCTCTCCGGAGCTGCGCTCAGGCCCATGCCGTCGCCCCTCATCAGGCCGCACTCGTCGAGCCCGGATCCGCCCGTCTCCTGACCCGCGAGGGACGGAGGCACGACGGCGGCGAGCCGGGACACCGCCGAGCGGGTCAGCCGAACAGCGCCTTGATGCGGGCCGCCTGTTCGAGCCCCTCGGCAACGCTCTGCTCCTCCAGGGTGCGGCGCCGCGCCCCCTGGAGGAGTCGCTTCGTCGCGACCGCCGCATCCCGGTTCACGGCAAGCAGCTGCGCGACCTTGTCTCGTACCGCTTGATCCAGGTCGCCCCCGGCGACCACTTGCTCGGCGAGGCCGATGCGCATGGCCTCGTCGGCGTGCACGGTCCTGGCGGTCAGGCAGATGTCGATCGCCTTGGCCAGGCCAACCAGCTCGACCAGGGGCTTGGTCCCCGTCAGGTCGGGCACCAGGCCCAGTGCGGGCTCCTTCATGCAGAAGGAGACATCGTCGGCCACGATCCGCAGGTCACAGGAGAGCGCGAGCTGGAACCCCGCACCGATCGCGTGCCCCTGCACTGCGGCGATGGAAACGATCTCCGGGCGGCGCAGCCACAGGAATCCCGCCTGTGCCTGCCGGATGCGCTGCTCGAAGGTTGCGTCGTCGCTCTTGGCCGCCGAGCTGAACGAGCCCTGTCCGGGCACCCCCTCAGATGTGAACATTCGCAGGTCGATCCCTGCCGAGAAGGACGGTCCCTCACCTTTCACGACGACTACGCGCACCTGCTCGGGCAGGCTCTCGCCGATCCGAGCCAGCGCCGACCATGTCGCGAACGTCTGAGCGTTGCGCTTTTCCGGCCGGTCCAGCGTGATCGTCGCTATCTCACCGTCCACCTCGAAGCGGACTCCGCCCTCCGTCAGAACGGAGACCTCGTCCGCATACCCCCCACGCTGCCGCGCCTGCGCTTCCGCCATCGCCCGCTCCCTTCAGTCCTGGTCGCGCAAGGAGTGCGCGCCCAGTGGGCTGACCGTCGCGCCCGAGCCTACAGAATGTCGTTCTGGCCCGGGCGCGACGGATGGCTGACTAGGGACGGGCGGCTGCGGTCGCACGTTCCGAGGCGGCCGTCAGCGCTTGGACTTGCCTCGGGTCGCCCCGCCGCGCCCGCGCAGAGTCACGCCGGACTCGCTCAGGATGCGGTGGATGAACCCGTAAGACCGACCGGTAGAAGCGGCCAGGGCGCGAATGCTCTCGCCCGCGGCGTAGCGCTTCTTGAGATCGCCGGCCAGTTTTTCCCGGTCGGCCCCGGTGACCCGGGTGCCCTTCTTCAGTGTCTCGGCCACGAGTACCTCCTGTAGTGCCGGACTTCCGCAGCGTTACTCCGCCATGATCAGTCATTTCAGCGGGATCGGCTACCTACTCCACGGGAAAAGATCCGTACCCACTCAAATTAAGATCAGGCAAGTGCCACAAGATCGGAAAATTCGTCGCTCCATGCGTCTTCAGTTCCGTCAGGTAGCAAGATCACCCTATCCGGTGACAGGGCGTCAACGGCACCCTCGTCATGTGTGACTAGGACGATTGCTCCTGAATACGACCTCAGAGCATTGAGAACCTGCTCGCGGCTGACCGGATCGAGGTTGTTCGTGGGCTCGTCGAGAAGGAGGACATTGGCGCTCGAGAGCACCAGGATCGCCAGCGCCAGCCGGGTCTTCTCGCCACCCGACAGCACCCCCGCGGGCTTGTCGACGTCGTCGCCCGTGAAGAGGAACGAGCCGAGCACCTTGCGCAGCTCGGTGTCGGTGAACTGGCCGCCGGCCGACTGCATGTTCTCCAGCAGGGTGCGGCCCGGGTCCAGGGTCTCGTGCTCCTGGGCGTAGTAGCCGATCTTGAGCCCGTGGCCGGGACGGATGTCGCCCGTGTCGGGCTGCTCGATGCCGCCGAGAATGCGCAGCAGCGTGGTCTTGCCGGCGCCGTTCAGGCCCAGGATGACGACCCGGTGACCTCGGTCGATGGCCACGCTGACGTCGGTGAAGACCTCCAGCGAGCCGTACGACTTGGACAGCCCCTCGGCCGTGAGCGGGGTGCGCCCGCACGGCTGCGGTTCGGGGAAGCGCAGCCGGGCCACTTTGTCGCTTTGACGCTCTTCCTCGGTGCCCGCCAGCAGCCGGTGCGCACGCCGCATCATGTCCTGGGCGGCCTTGGCCTTGGTGGCCTTGGCCCGCATCTTGTCGGCCTGCGCGAGCAGCGCACCCGCCTGTTTCTCGGCGTTGGCGCGCTCGCGCTTCCTGCGCTTCTCGTCGGTCTCGCGCTGGGCGAGGTACGCCTTCCAGCCGACGTTGTAGTGATCGATCACCGAGCGGTTGGCGTCGAGGTGCAGGACCTTGTTGACCGTCGCTTCAAGAAGACCGACGTCGTGGCTGATGATCACCAACCCACCTTGATGGGATCGCAAAAAATCACGAAGCCACCCGATTGAGTCGGCATCTAGGTGGTTTGTCGGCTCGTCTAGAAGGAGAGTTTCCGCCCCGCTGAAAAGAATTCGCGCCAATTCCACGCGCCGGCGCTGACCCCCGGAAAGCGTCCGCAACGGCTGCGACAGCACGCGGTCCGGAAGTCCGAGGCTGGAGGCGATGGAGGCCGCCTCGGACTCGGCCGCGTATCCGCCCAGGACGTGCATCTGGTCCTCGAGCCTGCCGTACTGCCTGACCGCCTTCTCGCGGGTGCGTTCGTCGGCGGAGGACATGCCGAGCTCGGCCTGGCGCAGCTTGCGCAGCACCTCGTCCAGGCCGCGCGCCGACAGGATACGGTCGCGGGCGAGCACTTCCAGGTCACCCGTGCGCGGGTCCTGGGGGAGGTAGCCCACGCTGCCGGTGGTGGTGACGGTGCCGGCGGCGGGCAGGCCCTCGCCCGCCAGCACCTTGGTGAGGGTCGTCTTCCCGGCGCCGTTGCGGCCGACGAGCCCGATCTTGTCGCCCGGGTTGACCCGGAACGAGGCCTTCTCAATGAGCAGCCGCGCGCCCGCGCGCAGCTCGATGTCACTAGCGATGATCATATTGGCGGAACACTCCCGAGCTAGGAAAACGGAGGATTGGGCGTGCGACGCCAGATCAATCGGGAGTATGCATAAGCATCAGTGTAGGGCCCCGGCCGGGGGCCCCACCTCTGGTTAACGCCCCGCCAGGTGCTCGCCGATCAGGGCCAGGTTGTGGATGGCGGCCAGGCCGTACTGGCTGGCGTCGTTCGTGCTCACGAACGGCGCCTCCCGCACGGGAGAGAGCACGTGCGGCCCGTCCACCGTGGTCAGGTGCCAGTCCTTCTGCCGTTGCAGCCCGTTGCGGTTGAGCTGGTCACCCTCGTCCACGGAGAACTTCCGCCACGCCCAGGCCGCCAGTTCGGCGTCGCCGGTGCGGGCGGCCGCGTACGCGGTGAGCCTGCTGTGCGCCTGGATCAGCGAGATCCCGCTCAGCCGCTCCCCCACCTCGGCCTCCTGCTGCTCGGGCGTGGCCAGGTAGAGCCGGCAGTACCGCAGCCACGCCTGCTCGAAGCCGGGCACGCCCAGGTCGAGCGCGATCAGCTCCGCGCACATCTCCGGCAGCCCGAACAGCGACGACAGGTGCGAGACGGAGATCTGGTCGCGCGAGGTGTCGAACCGTCCGGTCGCCAGGTCAAGCCGGGCCTCGCCGGTCAGGAAGCCGTGCGGCAGCGCCCCGATGTCGGCCATCGTGCCCAGCAGCCGGTCCCTGGCCCGCTCGTCGCCGTGCCGCTCCCAGCGCGTCAGCCACGCGGCGGCCAGCGACCCCCAGTCGGTCCCGAGACCGACCGACAGCGCCGACGGGTCCGGGGTGTAGACGTCCTCGCGCACCTTGCGCGTGGGGTCGATGACCACGAACGTCTCCTCGGGCGTGCTCAGCTCGTCCAGCAGGTCGCCCGTGCGCTCGTCGGCCGTCAGGTAGTAGTAGAAGCGCCGGTAGGCGGCGTTGGAGATGCGCAGCTGCTTGCAGCTGCACCCCCAGTGCTGCACGTTGTGCCTGGTGCCCAGGCCCTTCCACCTGCCGGCGTGGTAGACGTCGACCTCGCCGGTGTGGCGGGTCATCGACTCGGCGAAGCGGAAGACGTCCGACCGTCCCGTGCGCAGGTACTGCAGCCACAGCCACAGGTCGGGCGAGAGCTCGGAGTTGTCCCAGGCGTAGCCGCCCACGTCGTAGCGCCAGGTGTGGCGGTCCGGGTCGTAGGTGTGCATCACGTCGCCGTAGTCCCAGAAGCCGTACCACCTGCGCTGCTCGCGCTCGCGCACGTACAGGTCGAACAGGAAGTCCAGGCGCTCCTCGATCTCGGCGTGCGCGGGCGTGGAGCGGTCGGGCAGCTCCCACACGCCGAACACGCCGGCCTCGCGCATCCGTGACGGGCTGACGGCCAGCAGCCCCGGCTGGTTCATCGCGGCCGCGTGCTCGGCGAGGGCCTGCGACGCCGGCGTGGCCTCGTGGGCGCGCAGGGTCAGCTCGTGCGTGCGCGCCACGCCGTGGGCGTCGCCGAAGCCGGGCTCGTAGTCCTCGTACGTGATCTCCAGGCCCTCGAGCTGCTCGGCGAACGTGTCCTGGCCCATGCCGTCGTGGTAGAAGCGCAGATCCATGGCCGGCGCTGACGGCGACCACATCCAGACCGTCACGGTGGCCAGGTCGGTGGCCGCGTTCCTGATGTCGAGGCGGGTGGGGTGCAGGCGCCAGAAGTCGCGCAGCCCGAAGCCGAGGCCGCCGCTGACGCCGCCGACGTAGCCGTACCCGGCCGAGCGGGTGCCCGCGGGGATCGTCACCCAGGCGTGGCCCGGCGCGGTGCGCTTGCGCAGCGTGAAGCCGTCGGCGGAGCCCTGGTCGAGCGTGTAGTCGTTCCAGGCGGGGATGAGGTGCAGGCGGCCGGCGACGTCGGGGGCGATCTCGCCGGCCGGCCGGCCCTCGACCTGGGCCCGGCGCGCGGGCTCGCCGGGGTCGCGGCGCAGCCCGGTCAGGCCGCGCACGGCCTCGGTGAGGAAGCCGCCGCTGCCGGCCAGGCGTACGTGCCGGTCGTGGAGCTCGTCACGCATGACCACGTCGGCGCGGAGCCCGAGCCCGGCCAGGAAGTCGCGCTCGGCGTCGCCGTCCCAGACGAACGTGTGCATGATCCGCACCTGTTCGGCGCCCGCGTGGAAGTACAGCCGCACGGTGAACGGCAGCCAGTCTCCGTGCCTGCCCTCCAGCCGGACCACGGCCCGCAGCGGCCCGTCCTGCTCGACCGTGACCGCGGCGACCTGCCCGGTGGTCTCCGAGCGGGCGACCGGACCGCCCTCGTCGGGCGTGGGCTCGCTCTGGCGGAGGCTGACCAGGCGGACGTCCCTGGCGATCTCGCGGCTCCCGCGCGAGATCGAGCGGGCCAGCGTGCCTCCGGACTCCTCGATCGTCCAGGTGACCACGCCGGTGCTCACGGTCAGCAGGCCCTTTCCGCGGACGACGGTGACGGGCGTAACCGTCGCGGCGGGCTCGCGTCCCGGCTCGATCCGGTACGAGTACGCGGCCGGCTGCGCGCCGATCGCGTGGGCCGACCACTTGACCGAGCCGTCCGGCCAGGTGGCGGTCACCCAGCTCTGCACGGGCACCTCGCGCCCGTCCGCGTCGGCCAGCGCGAACGGCGTGCCACGTTCGACCGTGCCGCGCGGCCACGGAACGCCCCACGTCACCCCCTGCTCTCCCGGTCGGTCCAGCCAGCGAAGAGCAGTCATGCCCATATCTCCTTCAGTCGCTCGGCGACGATCGCGGCCACCTCGTCGGCCCCGCGGAAGCTGAAGTGGGTGTCGTCGGCCACCCCGTCGGGGTGGAGCGGGTGCCGTCCCGGCGGGAGGTGCGTGAACAGCGCCTTGGAGCCGTCGGGGCCGAGCCGCTCGTACAGCTCGGTCGTGGCGGCGGTCAGGTCGATCAGCGGCACGCCCTCGGCGGCGGCCAGCGCGCGCACCCGGTCGGGATAGTCGCCGTGGGTGGGCGCCAGCCGCTCCCCCTCGAACCTGCGCCGCTGCACCGGCGTGCAGAGCACCGCCAGCGCCCCCGCCCCGCGCGCCTCCTCGACGAAGGCGCGCAGGTTCTCCTGGTACGGGATCGCGGGATCCTTCTGGTCGTTGTGCCCGAACTGGATCACGACCGTGTCCCCCGGCACGACCTCGAGCAGCAGCGCCGCCCACAGCCCCCCGGCCCGGTGGCTGGCCGTGGTGGCGCCGCCCTTGGCGAGGTTGCGCACGGGCGCGCCCACGTACGGGCCGAGCTGGGCTCCCCACCCGGACATGGGCGCCTCCCAGGCCGGGCACGAGGCGACCGTCGAGTCACCGGCCAGCAGGACGGCGCGGGTCACTCCTTGACGCCCCCGATCAGCACGCCCTTGGCGAAGTGCTTCTGCAGGAAGGGGTAGAACAGGAGGATCGGCAACGTCGCGATGACCACGACGGCGAACTTCAGACCTTCCACGGGGAAGAAGGCCGACTCCAGCGCCCCGATGGCGTTGGCCGCGTCAGGGCTGGTGAGCTGCCGCACCAGCACCTGCAGGGTCCACTTCTGGTTGTCGTTGATGTACAGCAGCGGGGACATGTAGTCGTTCCAGATGCCCACGGCGTAGAACAGCGAGAAGGTCGCGATGATCGGCTTGGAGAGCGGAAGCACGATCTTGAAGAAGACGCCCATCTCCGTGCAGCCGTCGATGCGCGCCGCCTCCTCCAGCGCCTGCGGCAGTTCCTGGAAGAACGACTTCACGATGATCAGATAGAACGGGTTGATCGCCAGCGGCAGGATCAACGCCCAGTAGCTGTTCAGCAATCCCAGGTCGCGCACCACCAGGTAGGTGGGGACGATGCCGCCACCGAAGACCAGTGTGAAGATGACCAGGTTCAGCACCAGGGTCCGGCCCGGCAGATACCGCTTGGCCAGCGGGTAGGCCATGGTGAACGTCAGCATCACCTGCAGCACGGTGCCCACCGCGGTCACGATGATCGTGGTGATCAGCGCCCGTAGCATCGTGTCGTTGGCGAAGATGTACTCGTAGGTGCTGGTGACGAACTTCTCCGGCCACAGGAAGAACGGCCGCGCCGAGATCTCGCCTTCGGTGGCGAACGACCCCGCGAGGACGTAGAACAGCGGCAGTACGGTGATCAGCGCCAGGCCGCCGAGCAGGACGACGTTGAGCGTGTCGAAGATCCGGCTGCCGAGTGACTCATTGTGCTTGACCGACATGATCCCTCGCTCCCTAGAACAGTCCCCGCTGGCCCATGCGCTTGGCCAGCCAGTTGGAGCCGAAGATCAGGACGACGCCCGCAATGCCCTTGAACAGGCCGACCGCGGTGGCGTAGCTGTAGCCGCCCTGCGTGACACCGACGTAGTAGACGAAGGTGTCGAACACGTCGGCGACCGAGCGGTTGAGCGAGTTGGTGAGCAACCAGATCTGCTCGAAGCTCTGGTCGAGCAGGTTCCCGGAGGTGAGGATGGCCATGACCACGATCGTGGGACGGATGGCGGGCAACGTGACGTGCCAGAACTGCCGGAAGCGGCCGGCGCCGTCCATGCGCGCGGCTTCGTACAACTGCGGGTCCACGCCCGCAAGGGCGGCCAGGTAGATGATCGTTCCCCAGCCGGACGTCTTCCACAGCAGCTGCAAGATGACCAGGGGCCGGAACCACTCCGACTGTGCGAGGTAGTCGACCTTGGCACCGCCGGTCAGGTCGCGGATCCACCCCGCGATCACGCCGAAGTCCACCGAGAACAGGATGTACGTCAGCGAGAAGACGATCGTCCAGGACAGGAAGTGCGGGATGTAGATCAGCGACTGCACGTACCGCTTGTAGACGTTGATCCGCAGCTCGTTCAGCATCAGCGCGATGATGATCGGCGCGGGGAAGACGAAGATCGCAGTCAGCAGCGCGAGGAACAGCGTGTTGAACAGCAGGCGACCGAAGTCCGGCCCGGTGAACAGCTCCTCGAAATGCTTCAACCCGACCCAGGGGCTGTCGGAGTAGCCGAGGAACGGCACGAAGTCCTGGAAGGCGATGGTCAGGCCGTACATCGGCAGGTACTTGAAGATGACAAAGTACGCCAGACCAGGCAGGAGCATCACATACAGCCAGCGGTAGCGCAGCAGCGCCGAGCGTACCGTCCCCTTGCCCCGTTTACGCCTGCCTGCCGTGGGGGCCGCCTTCGTGGCAGGCGGCGCCAAGTCAGTGGCCACAGCGGCCTCCTTTCGCGGGGAGGGGCCCGGGGTGTTCCCGGGCCCCTCAGTGAATTCGGCTCAGCCGCCTACGCCTAGCTTGGAAATGCGGTCCTGGAGCTCGGCGAGGACCTGGGTGCCCCCGCTGTCGTACCAACGCTTGATCTCGGCCTTGAACTGGTCCTCGTTGATCTCACCTGCCAGGTACTTGATCCGGGCGTCGGTGGGGATCGGGTTGAGGGTGGCACCCTTCTCCACCAGGGTGGGTGAGATCACCGGCAGGGACGGGTCGTGCACGGCGGTCTCGAGGTCGAGCTTCGCCACCTCGTCCCGGTACTTCATCCACTCCTGCTCGGCCTTGCTCGGGCGCTTCCACTCGTACGCCTCACCGGCGACGCCGACGCTGGAGGTCATGCCAAGCTGGATGAAGGCCTTCTCCACGTCGTTGTTGATGGTCTTCATCGCCGGATCCTGGTCGTTGATCTTGGCGGCGAAGCCGTCCTCGACCTTGAAGTTGCGCCCCTCGATCCCGTTGTTGACCAGGATCGAGCCCTCCTTGGACGCCAGCTTGTCCAGAACCTTGAGCACGTCGTCGAGCTGCTGCTCGGTCCGGATGCGCTGCTTGGAGATGGACACGATGCCGTTGAAGCCGGTGAAGGGGAGCGAGAACTTCTTCCCGTCGGGCCGCTTGAGGTTGCCGGCCATGGCGACCTTCTTGTCGTAGGTCGTCGGGTCCAGTTCCTTGAACTTGTCGAACAGCGAGCCCACGCGGACGTTGACGTCGATCGTGATGCCGCCCTTGCCCTGGATGAACGGGTCATCCCACTTGGCGGTGTCGAGCGTGGCCCAGTCGGGGTTGGTCAGCCCCTCGTCGATGAACTTCTTGATGTACTTCTGGGCCTCCCAGAACTCCGGGACGTCGAACTCGGGGACGAGCTTGCCGTCCCGCATCCCGTAGTCGTTCGGGGCGCCGAACCAGACATCGATCGCGTTGTAGGGGCTCGAGGCGGAGAAGTTGACCCCCGGCCACTTCGGCAGGATCAGACCGTAGGTGTCCTTCTTGCCGTTGCCGTCCGGGTCCTTCTCGGTGAACGCCTTGGCGATCTGGTAGAGGTCGTCGGTGGTCTCGGGCAGCTTCAGGTTGAGCTTCTCGAGCCAGTCCTTGCGGATCATGATCGCCGAACGCAGCAGGGGACGCACCCGGTAGATGCCGTAGTTCTTGCCGTCGGTCTTGGAGTTGAGCCAGGCCTGCTCGGACTTCGGCTTCAGGTTCGGATACTTGTCGAGCTTGTCGGTCAGATCCCAGAACGCACCGGCCTGCGCGGCCTTGACGAACGACGGGCCCTTGTTGTCCTGGATCACCATGACGTCGGGGATCGAGCTGGACGCGAGCGTGACGTTGGTCTTCTCGTTGTACTCGGCGTTCGGGACCCACGTGATGTTGAGCTTCTTGCCGACCAGCTTCTCGACCGCCTGCTGGATCTCCCCCTTGGGATTGGGAGCGGTGCCGAACAGCGGGACCATCATGGTCAGCGTGTTGCCGTCAGCTTCACCGCCGTCACTGCCGCCTGAGCAGGCCGAAGCCGTGAGTGCGGCCGCTAGCGTTAACACCCCGGCAATGAGCCGCCGGCGACGGGATGCGCTCATGAGTTCCCTTTCGAATGCAGTTGCGCCTCGTTCTCCTGGAAGAAGCGCTGGCAGAGCCACGTATTGAGGTAGATCCACGCGCCGAAGCTGATCAACACGGCGAGGACGGGTGCCGCCGAGGTCGCGTAGGCGATGGTTGAGAGCGCTAGCAGCAACAGCACGGACGAGGCCGGACGCATGAGCGCTAGCTGTGCGGCCTTGGGCCAGTAGGCCCGCAGCGGCAGGTCGTAGTGCGCGTAGAGCGGCCCTACGTACGCTCCCACACCGGCCAGTGCGATGAGCGCCACGAAGGTCGCGATCCGCAACGCTCCCATGCTGGGCCCGAGTGCGGAGAGGTACAGGTAGTTGCCGACCAGGACGGTGGCCAGCGCCGCCGCCGGCAGGACCAGCAGCGAGGCCCGGACGAATTCCCGTCGGTAGACGGTCCAGAATTCGGTCCAGTCATGAAACGTTTCATTGCGAGCATGCCGCCGAGCCAGCGAGTAAGCGGCCACGGTGGCGGGCCCGAGCCCGAGAACCACGCCTCCAGCGAGCGTGAAGACGAGCCACATCAGGTTGAGGCGGACCGCCCAGATAAGCTCTGAGCAGGCAGCTTGGATCCTGATCGACATGGCGGGATGATTCATCCGGCACCACCTCTCGTGGCATGTGCACGGATACGGGGGTGGGGTTGTTGCACCGTGGTTCCTGCCCAGTTACGGGCCAGTGAACGGCGGTTGGTGCGAAATTAGTGTTGAATCGACTCAAAGTCAATGACGAGAGACCCGGAGATTTGCGTACTCTCCGATCAGCGGTGCCATCTGCCGAAACCCGACCTTGCCTCCTGCCAGGGCCGGACCGCCGATCGAGCCGTCGTCCTGCCACCGGAACGAGACCAAATCGTTGACCGCGAACGTGATCGTCCCGGCCTTGACCTCGAGGCGCATGGCGTACGGGCCTTCGGCGTCGAGCACCGCCGGGAGCGGGTCGGGACCCTGCGCGACCAGGTGGAAGCCGTGGCTCTTGCGCAGGTTGCAGGTGTGCAACGAGCGTTCCGAGGCCCACATCCGGCGGAAGTAGGAGACGTGGTAGGCGTCGATGTCGCCATGGTGGTACTGGTCGTAGGGACCGGTGCGCGCCGCCAGGCCGGGGTCGAACAGGTCCTCCCCGTTCCTGCCTCTGGCGTGGAAGAACATGATGGCCAGGCCCGGCTCTCTTATGGGCCAGAAGTCCCACTCGATCCGCACGTCGGCGGGGAACTCCTCGGGGCACCAGAGCACCAGGTTGGCCGCCTGGCCGTCTGAAGGCGGTCTGAGGCTCTCCAGGCGCAGGCGTCCCTGCGGGAAGGACGTGGCGCCGTCGCCCTCCATGCGGAAGCCTGCCAGGTCAGCGGGGGTGGCCAGGGGGTTGCGGTAGAGCTCGGTCAAGGGGACTCCTACAGCGCGCTCGTCCGGTTCAGGGCAGACGGCAGCGCTGAATGAAACGGTTCATGGAAGGACGGTGCCGGGTCAGGCGTCGCGGCGCCGCGCGCTCGACTCGCGGATCACCAGGTCCGGCTGGAAGATGACCTGCCTGTGCCGGTGCTGCTCGGGGTCCGCGACCTCCTCGAGCAGCAGGTCGATGGCCGTACGCCCGAGCAGCTCACGCGGCTGCCGGACGGAGGACAGCGGCACCGCCGCCGCGGCGGCGAAGTCGATGTCGTCGTACCCGATGATGGCCAGGTCCTCGGGCACGCGGAGTCCGTGCGTCGCCATGGCCTGTAAGAAGCCCAGCGCCATCATGTCGTTCGCGCAGAACGCCGCGGTGGGGCGCTCCTCCGGGGGCAGGGCGGCCACGCGCTCGCCGACGGCCCGGCCCTCCGCGACGGTCAGCGTCGGGGACGTGGAGGTGAGCAGCTCGACGGCGCCGTCGGCGGCCGCGACGGCGCTGCTGACGCCCGCGTGCCGGTCCGCCACCTGTCTGATGGACGTCGGCCCCCCGACGAACAGGATCCTGCGATGCCCTCTCTCGATCAGGTGGGCGCCGGCGATCTGCCCGCCGAGCCTGTCGTCGACCGCCACCGAGCACTGCAGCCCGGTCGCCGGGCTGTCGACCAGCACCACGGGCGTGCCGCGGCCGGCCAGCTCCTCCAGCCAGGGGCTCTCCATCTCGACCGGGGTGATCAGTATGCCCATGACCCGCTGCTGTTCGAGCTGGTCGAGGTGGCGGCGCTCGCGGCCGGGGTCGCCGGCGCTGTTGCAGAGCACCACCATCGAGTCGTGGTCGTCGGCCACCGACTCGGCGCCCTGGGCCACGTCCACGAAGAACGGGTTGGAGACGTCGAGCACGACGAGGCCGACCGTGCGGCTACGGCCCACCCGCAGGTGGCGGGCCACCTCGTTGCGGACGAAGCCGAGCTTCTTGATCGCTTCGAAGACGCGTTCGCGTGTGGCAGGGGACACGATCTCCGGGCGGTTGAGCACATTGCTCACCGTGCCCACAGAGACGCGCGCCAGCTGCGCGACCTCCTTGATGTTTCTGGTCGCCATCGATCCTCACGAGGCCGTGCTGCTCTTGGATGCAGAAAACGCTGGTGGACCGCTGGGCGCGGCCCACCGTGAACTCTGGCATCATAGCGGCATTCAAGATTCTTTTGAATCGTCTCAAACTCTCAAAGCGGTCACGAGGGGCCGTGAGGGGACATCGCGTTGAATCAGCGCGCGACCTTCAGACCGGGTCGACGACGCGCGTCCGGGTGACGCGGAGGACGCACGACGGAGTGTCTCGAGGATGGGCGGCTTCGGATCAGGCACTGCCAGGAACGGCTCAGCCTCCAGCGCGAGCAGCGGGTGAAGCACTGCTGCGACCCCCGCCCGCCGCTGTGCGTCCCTACGAGGTCGTCACTTCGAGAGGTCTTAAAGCTGGGAGAAGATGGCGGTATCGAGGTCAAAGCCGATCGGGTCGGGAATGTGCACCGTGGAGCCCATGGCGACGCGGGTGACGGTCTGGTATTCGCCTTCTTTGGCGTCGCTGAGCACAGTGACGGTGGGCGGTGTGGCGATCGGGTCCACCAGAAGCATGACCGGAACGCCGCCTGCGGCGTACATGGGAGGCTTCTTCACCCGATCGTCTTCGGCGCTGCTCGGCGAGATCACCTCGGCCACCATCAACAGACTCGAAGACAGCAACTCCCGGTCGCCCCAGCGACGGCAGTCAGGCGGGGCGACCACGAAATCGGGCTCGAGCGGGGTCCGCGGTCCATCGATGCAGACGTCCACATTGCCCGCGAAGCCGTCCCAGCCGCGTTCAACGAGCAGAGGAAGCAACGCACGGTAGATCAGCATCGCGATTCTCGCATGCTCGGGGGTGCCGACGGGGCTCACGATCAATCTTCCATCGATGACTTCGGTACGGAGGCCCGGAAGGGGCGGCAGCGCGTCGAACAGCTCGCGGGCTGTGGCGGGTAGCGGTGCGGTGTCGGTCTCGGGCGTGAGCCTGCAGGGCCGCCTGCGTGATGTCATGACCATGTTGGGCTCCCTACGTGTTCGTACAGACACGAAGAGTATCGCATCGCTGGCAAGCCGCACAGAAAACCGCCCACTGGACGGCCGCGGTAAGAACCTCGAGGTCATCCCGGAGGGGTGACGCCGGAGGGATCCACCACGCGGACACGGACCGCGCGGAAGGTGGCCGGGGTGTCGCGGAGCACGGCCAGCTTCGGATCCGGGACTACCACGAACGGCTCGACCTCCAGCGCGAGCAGCGGGGCGAGACGCCGGTCGTCGCGCAGGGCGTCCACGGCCCGGCGGTCCCCGCCCAGCACCACCCCGTCCAGCTCCCCCAGGTACGGCGTCAGCACCCGCACCGCCGTCTCCACCGCGTCGTCGTACGCCTGGGCCGCCTGGTTGCGCCGGCGCCTGGCGAAGCGCTGCTGCGACCACCCGCCGGCCGCCGTGCGCCCCTGCACCAGCCGCGACCCCACCTTGGAGGCCACCAGCGACGCCCCGGAGAAGACCCCGGCCGCGTAGCCGCCGAGCCGTACCAGGAACACCCCCACCCGCCGCTCCGCCCGCGCGTGGGCGACGAGCCGGGTGACGTGCGGCGGCCCCGGCGGCGTCATGGGCGGGAACGGCACGTGCAGCTCGGCCAGCGCCCCGTCGGCGGCCTCGAGGCGGACGACCCGGTCGTCACCGGAGGCCGAGAAGGGCCCGTGACGGTCCGCGAACCCGTCGATCCACGGATGCAGGCGCTCCGGCGGCACCGTCACCCACCGGCCGCCGCCCCTGGCCGGACGCGCACTCATGCCCCGAAGGCTAACGGAAGGCGGCCGCTCCCCGGCGCCCGCGGAGTCAAAGCGAAATGTCGGTTAATTCTGGCTCGCGGGGCTTCTGCGCCCTCCGCTGTTGGAGCAGCATCTGAACGTGTCCTCCCTGCTCACCAGCCCGGTGGTGGATCTCGACACCGGGGCGGTCATCGCCCACCCGGCGGTCGTCGACTCCGCGGGCACGCTCAGGGCGGCCCCTCTGCCCATGGTGCTGGAGCTGCCCGTCCGCGTCGTGCTGGCCGGCGCGGGCGCGCTGGCCCCGCTGCACGAAGCCCTCAGAAGGGCGGGCCGGCATCCGCGCGAGGCCATCCTGCTGCTGACGGGACCGTGCCAGGAGCAGGACCGCCCGCTCCTGAGGGTGGGGCTCGACGGCCTGCGCACGATCGGCTACCTCCTCGGCTTCGCCGACGTCGGGACGGTCGGCGCGGCCCTCGACCTGGCCACGGAGGCGGGCCCGTACCTGCTGGCCCTCGATCCCGAGCTGGTCGCGCGCATCCCCGGCGACCACCGCGCGTCGGCGGTGGCGCGGGCGGTGGTCACTCTCGCCCGCGGCATCGGCGCCCACGTGCTCGCGCCGGGCGTCGAACGCGAGCCGCAGCTCGCGGCGGCCCGCGGCCTCGGCGTACGCCTCGCGCACGGCCCCCTGCTCGCCCCCGGACCTGACGGCAAGGTACGGGTGCCGCTGCCCGTCACCGACGAGCCCTCCGCGGCCATGCTGGGCCCGCGCGTCCAGGAGCTGCTCATCCCGGCGGTGACGCTGCCCGCGGAGGCCAAGGCGGAGGAGGCGGTCAAGGCGTTCGGGCAGGAGCCGACGATCACCAGCGTGATCCTGGTGGACGAGTTCCAGCGGCCCAAGGGCAGCCTGGACCGGAGCCGCTTCCTGCTGTCGTTCGCGGCCCGCTACGGGCACGCCCTGCACGGCCAGAAACCGGCGCGGCGGCTGGCCGACCCGCCGCGCACGGTGCCGCGCACGACCCCGGCGATCGCGGCCATGCAGGCCGCGGGCAGGGACGCGGCCCGCGTCTACGACGACCTGGTCGTCACCGACGAGATGAACCGCTGCCTCGGCATCGTCCGCGTCTCCGACCTGATCAGGCAGGTGACCTCGGCCGGCGGGCACTAGCCGCTAGAGCCAGCCCTGCGTCTGGGCGCGCTGCACGGCCTCGATGCGGTTGCGGGCGTGCGTCTTCTGGATGGCCGACGACAGGTAGTTGCGCACGGTCCCCTCCGACAGGTGCAGCTTGTGCGCGATGTCGCCGATGGTGGAACCGTCCGCCGCCGCCCCCAGCACGTCCCGCTCCCGCCCCGACAGCGGGTTGGGTCCCGCGCTGAGGGCGGCCGCCGCCAGGCCGGGGTCGATCACGCGCTCCCCCGCGTGCACCCGCCGGATCGCCGCCGCCAGCTCCCTGGCCGGGCTGTCCTTGACCAGGAACGCCGACGCTCCCGCCTCCATGGCGGTACGCAGGTAGCCGGGCCGCCCGAACGTCGTCAGGATCATCACCCGGCACCCCGGCACCTCCCGGGTGATCTTCGCGCAGGCCGCGAGCCCGTCCATGCCGGGCATCTCGATGTCCAGCAGCGCGATGTCGGGCCGGGTCTCGGCCGCGACCGCCACCGCCTCCATCCCGTCGGCGGCCTCGCCGGCCACCTCGATGTCGGGCTCCAGGCCCAGCAGGGACGCCAGCGCGCCGCGTACCATGCCCTGGTCCTCGGCCAGCATCACGCGGATCACTCGGACGCCTCCGTCCCGGCCGGGACCAGCACCCGCAGGCGGTGGCCGCCGCCCGGCAGAGGGCCGGCCGCCACCGTGCCGCCCGCGCCCTCCACCCGTTCGTGCAGCCCGCTCAGGCCGCTGCCCATCTCGTACGGCCCGTCGCCGCCTTTTCCGTTGTCCACGATCTCCAGGGTGGCCTGCCGGCCGTCGTACGTCACCTTGATCTCGCAGCGCGTGGCCCGCGCGTGACGCACGACGTTGGTGGTGCCCTCGCGTACGGACCAGCCGAGCAGCCCGTCGATCAGGCTCGGCAGCGGCGTGCCCGAGACCCGGACCTCGGCCGCCACGCCCGCCGCCCGTAACACGGACCTGGCGCTGTCGAGCTCCTCCGGCAGGCTCCGCTGCCGGTAGCCGGTGACGGCCTCGCGCACCTCCTCCAGCGCCTTCCTGGCGACGGACTCGATGTCGGCGATCTCCTTGTGCGCCTGCGGCGAGCCCTCGGCCAGCCGCCCGGCCAGCTCGCTCTTGAGCACGATCAGCGACAGGCTGTGCCCCAGCAGGTCGTGCAGGTCGCGGGCGATGCGCAGCCGCTCCTCGGTGGCCGCCAGCCGGGCCACCTCGCCCTGGGCCTCGCGCAGCTTGACGGAGAGCACCCTGGTGTTGCGCACGCTGATGAACAGCACCCCCAGCGTCACCACCTGCAGCCCCAGCACGATCATCGTGTCGGCTTCGGTCCGGTTGACCAGGCCGGCGCCGACGACGACCGCGAGGCTGGTGAGGACGCCCCAGACGGCCCACAGGGGCGGCAGCGTGAACCCGTACAGCACGACGCAGTAGACCGGCAGGCTCAGCCAGGAGCCGCCGAAGGCGAGCGCGCCCGCCACGCCCAGCACGCTGGTCACCACGAGCAGCGGGTACGTCAGGCGGCTGCGCTCGAAGAAGCTCCTGTTGGCCACCACCGTCGCCAGGAAGGACGAGACGAAGGCGACGAGCAGCGCCGCCGCCCAGACCGCCCGGGCGCCGGTGAGGTTGCCCGACAGGATGTCGGTGACGGGGAAGACCAGGTAGACCATGCCCACGGACACACCGAGCAGCCGCCGCTTGCGCGACGGCTTGCGTTCGGCGTCCCCGAAGCTGATCTTGTCGGCGAAGCTCATGCCCGTACGGTAGCCCGCCGGTAGAGGAAGACGGCCACGGCTCCCAGCGCGACCCCCCATCCGGCGACGACCAGCACGTCCGTCATGGGCAGGCCGTGGCCGGCGGCGAGGCTCTGGCCCAGCCGGGCGTAGTGGAAGGAGGGGGTGAGCTCCGCGATCGTGCGCAGGGTGTCGCCGAACACCTCGGGCGGGAACCACAGCCCGCCGGCGATCGCCAGCGCGAACATGCAGAGCATCGCGGCCGGCTGGGCCGCGTCCGCGGACAGCACAGAGCCGATGGCCAGCCCCAGCGCGACGAACGGCAGCACGCCCAGCCACATCGCGAGCAGCACGGACGCCCACGTGCCGGGCGACAGCGACACGCCCTGCTGCACCACCGCCACCACGCTCACCAGCACCAGCGAGGGCAGCACGAGCAGCATGGCGGTGCCCAGCTTGGTCGCGATGATCATCCAGTTGGGCAGCGGGGTGATCTGGAGCTGGCGCAGCCACCCGGACTGCCGCTCGGTGGCCCACGGCACCGCCGTGCTCATCATGGACGAGGCCAGCGCCCCGTAGGCGGCCATCGAGACCATCAGGATGACGCTGTACCGCACGCCGCCCGCGTCGGTCTGCTTGCCGTAGATGTTGGCGTTGATCACGTAGAGCAGGACGGGGAAGGCGACGACGAAGATGAGGTAGCGCCGGTTGCGCAGCATCCTCAGCGCCTCGGTCTTGGCGTAGTAGAGCATCAGGACTCCTTGGTGAGGGCGAGGAAGGCGGCTTCGAGGTCGGCGCCGGAGACCTTCAGCCCGCGCACGTCGAGCGCGGTGCCCCGGTAGAGCCCGGCGAGGGTGGCGTCGGTGTCGGTGGTGTGCAGGGTGACGATGCCGGCGACGACCTCCACCACGGTGACCCCGGGCAGCCGGTCGAGGCCGGCCGCGGGCTGGTCGCCGAGGGAGAAGCTGACGGTGTGGCCGCCCGCCGCGGCCTTGATCTCGGCGGCGGTGCCGTCGGCGGCCAGCCGCCCCTTGGCGATGACGATCACCCGGTCGGAGTGCTCGTCGGCCTCCTCCAGGTAGTGGGTGGCGAACAGCACGGTCCTGCCGTCTGCCGCGTAGTCGTGCATGCCGGCCCAGAACCGCAGCCTGGACTCCACGTCCATGGCGGCGGTCGGCTCGTCGAGCAGCAGGATCCTGGGCGCCCCCGCGATGGCCAGGGCGAACCTGACGCGCTGCGACTGGCCGCCGGACAGCTTGTTCGCCCGGCGGTTCGCGAGGTCGGTCAGGTCGGCCAGCTTGAGGATCTCCTCGAGGCCGAGTGGCCGGGGGTAGAGCCGGCGTACGAGGTCGATGAGCTCCTTGACGGACAGCTCGGGGATGAGCGCGCCGTTCTGCAGCATCGCGCCCATCTCGCCCGCTCTGACCGCCTGGTCGGGGGTTCGGCCGTGGATGGAGACCGTGCCGCGGGTGGGCTTGAGCAGGCCAAGCAGCAAGTTGATGGAGGTCGACTTGCCGGCGCCGTTGGGGCCGAGCAGGGCCACGGTCTTGCCGGGCTCGATGGCGAGCGAGAGGTCGTCGACGGCGAGCACGTCCCCGTAGTGCTTGCTGACGTGGTCGAACACGATGGCGTTCATGAGAAGAACGCTAGAGGCCGGGTTTTCCGGGGGTAAGTGCGATCCCTCCGGCGTCGGCCATGACATTTGTCAGACCGGCGCCGGAGGGCGAGGAGTCACAGGCGGCAGGCGTAGATGTCGGTGACCAGGATGGCCCGCGCGCCGATGTCCCAGAGCTGGTCCATCACCCGCTGGTGGCCGTGGCGGCGGACCATGGCCCGCACGGCGACCCAGCCCTCGCGGTGCAGCGGCGAGACCGTGGGGCCCTCCATGCCGGGCGTGAGCGCGATGGCCTCCTCGATGCGCTCGGCGCGGATGTCGTAGTCCATCATGACGAAGTCGCGGGCGTGCACGACGCCCTGGAAGCGGCGGACGAGCTGGTCGACGGCCTGCGTCTCGGGCGAGCCCTGCTGCTTGATCAGCACGGCCTCCGAGCGCATGATCGGCTCGCCGAACACCTCGAGGCCGACGTTGCGCAGCGTGGTGCCGGTCTCCACGACGTCGGCCACCGCGTCGGCCACGCCGAGCCGGATGGCGGTCTCGACGGCGCCGTCCAGCTTGATCACGCGGGCGTCGACGCCCTGGTCGGAGAGGTACTTGTCGAGCAGGCCCGCGTAGGAGGTGGCGACGCGGCGGCCGTTGAGGTCCTCGGCCGAGGTCATCGTGCCCGCCGCGGCGGCCAGGCGGAAGGTGGAGGCGCCGAAGCCGAGCGGCATGATCTCCTCGACCGGCGCGCCGGAGTCGACCAGCATGTCCCTGCCGGTGATGCCGGCGTCGAGCGTGCCCTCGCCGACGTAGACGGCGATGTCGCGGGGGCGCAGGAAGAACAGCTCGCAGTCGTTGGCCTCGTCGACGACGACGAGCTCCTTGCTGTCCCTGCGGGGCCGGTAGCCGGCCTCCTTGAGCATCTGCTGGGCGGCCTCGCTGAGCGCGCCCTTGTTCGGTACTGCCAGACGCAGCATGTCAGGTCCTCGAATTGTCTCGCTCTTGCTTCTCCAGGGGCTTGGTGGCGGGCGCCGGGCGCCCTAGAGATGCTTGTAGACCTGGTCGAGGCCGATGCCCTTGGCGATCATGAGCACCTGCACGTGGTAGAGGAGCTGCGAGATCTCCTCGGCTGCCCTGTCGTCCGACTCGTGCTCGGCGGCCATCCAGCTCTCGGCGGCCTCCTCGACGACCTTCTTGCCGATGGCATGGACGCCGGCGTCGAGCGCGGCCACGGTGCCCGAGCCCGCGGGCCGGGTCCTGGCCTTCTCTGACAGCTCGGCGAACAGCTCTTCGAAGGTCTTCATGGTCTCTCTCGTCGTTCGGCTGACGTGCTTGATAAGCCTAGTCTGCGCGACGGGGTGACGCCGCCTCCCGTCCGCCACGCGAGACGGCGTCACCCTCGCTCACCCGAGTGCCTTCCCGGCCATCGCGATGCGCTCCATGGCGTGCGCGGACTCGCCGCCCTCGTGCCCGTTGTACGGGTAGACCTTGATGTCCTTCTCGCCGGCGTAGTGGTTGTAGGCGGCGAACACCGTGGACGGCGGCGTGATCCCGTCCTGCAGCCCGACCGAGAACAGCGCCGGCGTGGTGGCGCGGGCGGCGAAGTTGACGCCGTCGAAGTACGCCAGGGTCTCGAAGACCGGCTCCACCCGCTCCTTGAACGCCCGGCAGTAGGCGGCGATCTCGGCGTAGGGGTATTCGCCGGTGATCTCGGTGGCGTGCCTGATGTGGCACATGAACGGCACGTCGATGAAGGCGCAGGCGAGGCCGGGCACCAGCGCCGAGGCGGCCAGCGCAATGGCCCCGCCCTGGCTGCCGCCGCTGACGGCGACCGCGCCCACCATGGGGTGCGACCTGGCGGCCTCGACCGCGCGCACGGCGTCGGTGTAGAGCCGCCGGTAGTAGTAGGCGTCCGGGTCGTGGATGCCGCTGGTCATGACGCCCGGCGTGGTGGGGCCGGTGCCGGGGAAGGGGTCGGCGGTGTCGCCGCGCCGCCATCCGGCGGCGCCCTGGCCCCTGCTGTCCATGACGAAGACGGCGTAGCCGAGGCTGGGCCAGAGCAGCCAGTCGATCGGCAGCCCGCGGCCGCCGCCGTACCCCTGGTACTCGACCACGCACGGCACCGGCCCCGCGGCGTGGCGCGGCAGGAGGAACCAGCCCTTGATCGGGTGGCCGCCGAATCCGGCGAAGGTGACGTCGTACACGTCGGCGACGGTCAGCGGGGACGGCACGGGGGTGAACTCGGCCGCGAGGTCGTGGGTGCGGGCCTCGGCGAGCGTGCGCTCCCAGAAGGCGTCGAAGCCGGCGGGCTCGGTGCGTTCGGGGAGGTACTCGCGCAGCTGCGCGAGCGGCATGTCAACGAACATCTGGACTCCATAAGGCAGAGGGATCGGCTGACATGCCATCACCAAACCCGTTCAGTGGCAATGGCCGCCCCTCCTCCTCAACTGAACCGCTTCATGGCCGCCTGACGCGTCGTCCCTGGTGACGGGCCCTTGTCCGCCGGAGACGAAATAGGCGAGGGTGGCGCACAATATCGCTGATACGGTTCAGTCAGGTTCGCGGGAGGAGCACGGGGTGAAGAGGCCAACGATCGCCGACATCGCCAAGCGGGCCGGCGTGTCCAAGGGCGCCGTCTCCTATGCCCTGAACGGCCAGCCCGGCGTCTCCGCGGAGACCAGGGAGCGCATCCAGGCGATCGCCCAGGAGATCGGCTGGCGCCCCAACCTGGCCGCGCGCTCGCTCAGCGGCGCCAGGGCCGACGCCATCGGCCTCGTCCTGTGCCGCCCCGCACGCTTCCTCGGCGTGGAGCCGTTCTTCATGGAGATGATCAGCGGCATCGAGGACGAGCTGGCGGCCAGCTCGTGCGCGCTGATGCTGCAGGTGGTGCCCGACCACGAGGCCGAGATCGCGGTCTACCGGCGCTGGTGGGGCGAGGGCAGGGTGGACGGCGCGATCCTCGTCGACCTGCACGCCGACGATCCCCGGGTGCCGGTGGTCGAGCGGCTCGGCATGCCGGCGGTGGTGACGGGGCACCCGTCGGGCGCCGGCTCGCTGCCCGCGGTCTGGTCGGACGAGGTGGCGGTGCTGCGCGAGGTGATCGAGTATCTCGCGGCGCTCGGCCACCGGCGCATCGCCAGGGTGGCCGGGCTGCCGGCGCTGCTGCACACCAGGATCAGGGACGAGGCGTTCTCGGAGATCTGCGCCGAGCTGGGCGTCACCGAGCATCCGGTCGCCCACACCGACTACACGGGCGAGCAGGGGGCCCGGGCGACCCGGCGGCTGCTCAGCTCCCGGGCCAGGCCCACCGCGATCGTCTACGACAACGACATCATGGCGGTGGCGGGGCTCTCCGTGGCCCAGGAGATGCGCCTGGACGTGCCCGCCGACCTGTCGATCGTGGGCTGGGACGACTCGCCGCTCTCCCAGGTGGTGCGGCCGTCGCTCACGGCGGTGACCCGGGACATCCCGGCCTCCGGCGCGCACGTCGCGCGGACCCTGCTCCGGCTGATCGAAAGCGGGGAGACGGGGAGCCTGGAGGGGCCGCCGGCGCGCCTGCTGCCCCGGGGCAGCACCGCTCCCGCCGACCGTGACCGAACCGTTTCACGGGCCATGTAGCCACAGGTCAGCGGCGCTGCGAGGGGAAACATTTTGGCAACCTCGCAGGCTGGCTATTGTAACTTATCCGTTTAAGTGGTGAGATCCCTACACCATAGAAATTGGGCACCGGTCGTGGGGATGCCCTCGCACATCCGCACGCCCCGCCAACAGGGAGCTCCGGCGCCCATCCGACCGATAGATCGGATAGCCCCCATGCGACGAACGATGGCAGCGTGCAGCACGGTCCTGCTGACGGTCCTGAGCGCGGCCTGCGCCACGAGCGGCCAGACGGAGACCAAGCAGGCAGACCAGAACGCCCCCCAGGCCCTGTCCTTCTGGTCCACGGGCGGGGATGACGAGACCGCGACCTTCCAGAAGGCGGCCGACCTCTATCACCAGAAGCACCCGAACGTGACGATCAAGGTGCAGACGCTGGCGTGGAGCGACGCGTACGCCAAGCTGCTGGCGGCGGCGACCAGCCGCAGCGGACCTGACATCATCTCCGGCGGCATGACCTGGACCATCCAGTTCGGCACCAGGGGCGCCATGGTGGATCTGCGCAAGTACGGGGGCGACGCGCTCAAGGCGCAGGCGCTGCCCGCTCAGTGGGAGTCGGCCGTCTCCCCCGACGGCTCGGTGTACGGCGTGCCGCTGGACATGTCGACCCTCGCCCTCTACTACCGCACCGACCTGCTGGAGAAGGCCAAGATCGAGCCGCCCAAGACCTGGGAGGAGCTGACCGCGGCCATCGACAAGCTCAAGGCGGCAGGGGTGAAGAAGCCCTTCAGCCAGGACTGGGGGAACCTGGACTGGATCGGCTACTTCAACTACCTCTACCAGGCGGGCGGCTCGTTCTACACCGCCGACTGCAAGCCCTCGCTCAACACCCCGCAGGCCGAGCAGGCACTGAAGTACTGGGTGGACCTCTACCAGAAGCACGGCGCGCCCACGGCCACCGTGGAGGGCTCCGACGCGCTGGACACCGGCACCGTGCTGGTGGAGGCGGGCAACTGGATCGCCAAGGGCATCGACGTCAACAAGCCGAAGCTCAAGGGCAAGTGGGCGATGACCACGATCCCCGCGGGCCCGGCGGGGCCGACGGCGTTCATCGGGGGCCGCGCGATCGGCGTGACCTCCTTCAGCAAGTACGTCCAGACGGGCGCCGACTTCGTCAAGTTCATGTACAGCGACGAGGCCATCGACGCGATCGCGGGTGAGGCCAAGAAGCGGAACATCTCCTACATTCCGCCGCGCCCCGACAAGATCGTGAACGGCTCGGTGTTCACGCCTGAGCAGGCGACGGTCTTCGAAGCGTCGATCAAGACCGGCAAGGCCGCGCCGGGCTGCCCCGGCTGGGACGAGAGCGCCCCGGACGTGACCAAGCAGCTCCAGTCGGCGATCCTCGGCAAGTCAGACATCAAGACCGCGCTGGCGGAGGCCGCCAAGGTCATGGAGCGCAACGCCGGATAGCCGCCCGCCGGGACCGGCGCGCCCGGTCCCGGCTCTCCGATCCAGGAGTCCGACCCAGGAGCTGACATGGCCGCCCCCATCCCCTTGCGCAGCAGGTTGCGCCGCTACGGCACCTCGTACGCGATGCTGCTGCCCTTTCTCGCGCTGTTCGCGGGGTTCCTGCTCTGGCCGCTGGCCAACTCGCTCTACCTGAGCTTCACCAAGTTCGACGGGATCAATCCCGCGGTCTTCACCGGTCTGGACAACTTCGCCCAACTGGCCGGCGACGCCAGGTTCCGCCACGCGCTGGGCAACACCGCCCTGTACGTCGTCGGGTCGGTCGTGCTCGGCACGCTGCTGTCGCTCTGCCTCGCCCTGGCGTTCAACGGCACCGGCTGGCTGCACCGGATCATGCGCACCGTGTTCTTCCTCCCCTCGGTGACCTCCTCCATCGCGCTCATGCTGATGTGGAAGTGGGTCCTGTTCCCCAGCGACGTGGGCCTGGCCAACACGATCGTGAGCTGGTTCGGCGGCAGTGCCGTCGCCTGGCTGGCCACACCGGCGCTGGCGATCCCGATCCTGGTGCTGATGTCGGTGTGGGGCGGCATGGGCTACGGCATGGTGCTGTACGTGGCGGGGCTCGGCTCGATCCCCGAGGAGTACTACGAGGCCGCCAGGATCGACGGCGCGTCCACCTGGCGGCAGTTCCGCCACATCACGCTGCCGCTGCTGCGCCCGGTCACCACGTACGTCGTGGTGACCGGCCTGATCGGCGCGTTCCAGGTGTTCGAGGCCGTCTACATCGTCTTCTCGACGGGCGCCAACACCGTCGGCGGCGTGCTCGACTCGGGCCTGATGATCGTCCCCTACCTCTATGACCAGGGATTCACCCATTTCAGGCTGGGCTACGCCTCGGCGATCGCCTGGGTGCTCTTCCTGATCATCTTCGTGCTGAGCCTCGTCAACCTGCGCGTGGGCCGCGCCATGAAGGAGCTGTGATGGCCGTCGCCCCGATGGACACGATCGCCCCGGTCCAGCCGTCCAAGCACAGTGCGGAGAGCGGTGCGAGCCGGAGCTCCCGGATCAACAGGCACCTGCTGCGCCTGCCGTTCTACCTGCTGTCGCTGACGATGATCGCGCCGTTCTACTGGCTGATCATCACGGTGTTCAAGCCGCCGCGGGAGCTGGCCCAGACGCCGCCGTCGTTCGTGCCGAAGTCACCCACGTTCGACAACTTCTACGACCCGGACTGGACCCCCAAAGGGGTCACCGGCCATCTGCAAGGCATCTTCCAGCGTTACCAGGTGGACTTCGGGTTCTGGCGGTTCCTGTTCAACAGCATCCTCATCACGACGACCATCACCGTCGGGTCGCTGCTGATCTGCTCACTGGCCGCGTACGTGATCGCCAAGCACGACATCAAGGGCCGCCGGACGATCTTCCTGATGATCGTCGCCTCGATGATGGTGCCCTGGCAGACCACGCTGATCCCCAACTACGTGATCATGCGGAACCTGGGCTGGCTGGACAGCTACACCGCCTACATCATCCCGGCGCTGGCCAAGGCGTTCGTGCTCTTCTTCCTGGTGCAGTTCCTGCAGTCGATACCGAACGAGCTGATCCAGGCGGCCAGGGTGGACGGCGCCGGCGAGTGGCGGATCTGGTGGAAGATCGTGCTGCCGCTGCTGCGGCCGGCGCTCGCCGCGATGTCCATCTTCATCGTGCTCGCGGAGTGGAACAACTTCCTCTGGCCGCTCATCATCGTGCAGAGCGACGAGATGGCCAACGTCCCCGTCGCGCTGGCCAGGCTCAACTCCTATTTCGCCGGCCCCGACCACCAGGGCGCGATCATGGCGGGCGGACTGATCGCCTCGGTCCCGACGATCGTCTTCTTCCTGATCTTCCAGAAGTACTTCACCAGAGGCATCGCGCTCAGCGGCCTCAAGGGCTGACCCGGTGCGCTTGGAGCAGCTCAAGGAGATCCCTGTCCACCGGGAGTCCGTCGAGCTGCTCGAAGCGCGCAACACGGGGATTCAGGCCTGTGCCACGCTGTCATGCGGCGGCATCTCGTTCATCTCGTCACCACATCGTTGACGCAGCGCAGCACCGGCGCGCGGACCAGGGCCCGCTCGTCCAGCCCCCCCGTACTGATCAGGAACTCGGCCCGCTCGCCGGGCAGCAGCGTGACGAGCTGGTCGTCGACCTCGGCGTCGGGGTCGAGCCGGTCGGGGAAGACGGCCAGGTCGCGCAGGAGGGTGCGGGCGGTGATGGTCAGCCGGAGCCCGTCCGGGGTGGGCTCGGCAGCCGTGTCGTAGCGCGGCTCCGGCAGGCGCAGGTCCCGGTCGGGCGCGAAGAACCACAGCGCCCGGCCCACCGGCTGGTCGCTGATCTCGACGGCGACCAGCTCGCCCGCCGGGTGGCCCGGCTCGGCGACGGACGCGGGCAGCGGCAGGGTGACGGCCGTCCGCGGCGGCACGTCCAGCGCGAGGGAGTGCGCCGCGAGCGTGCCGCCATCGAAGCCGTGGCGTGCGACCCGCGCCGAGGCCCGCCACGGCCGCCCGGTGTCGTTGACGGCGACCACCGCCAGACCGCCGTCGCGCGGCTGCACGGTCACCAGCCGGTCGGCGTAGGCCCTGCGCAGCGCGTGGAACAGCGGCTTCTTCCGGCCGTCCCCGTCCACGGCCGACCATGAGGTGACCGGCCAGCAGTCGTTGAGCTGCCAGACCACGCTGCCCGCGCAGTGCGGCCAGAGCGACCTGAAGTGCTCCACGCCGAGCTGGATGGCACGTGCCTGGTTGACCTGGGTGAGGTAGTGCCAGTCGTCGAAGGTCTCGGGGACGGGGAAGTACGGCTTGAGCCCGGCGGCCAGCTTGAGGTTGCCGTCGACGGCCTTCTGGTGGTGCAGCAGGCCCCGGGAGTCGGGCAGCAGCGGCTCGTCGCTGATCGCCCTGCGGATCGTGGCGTACGCGGCAGGCCCCTGGAAGCCGAACTCGGCAGCCATGCGGGGCCGGTAGTCGCGGTAGGCGGCGTAGTCGCGCTGGTTCCACACGTCCCAGATGTGCATGGTGCCGTGGCCCGGGTCGTTGGGCGGCAGGTCCATGGAGCCCGAGTAGGGGCTGCCCGGCCAGTACGGGCGGGTGGGGTCCAGCTCGGCCACGACGCGCGGCAGCAGCTCGAGGTAGAAGTGCCCGCCCCAGCTGCGTCCCTGGAGCGAGTCCTGCCAGCCCCAGTCGGCGTAGCCCTCGATGTTCTCGTTGTTGCCGCACCACAGGACCAGGCTCGGGTGCGCGCTCAGCCTGGCGACCTGCTCGCGTGCCTCCGCCTCCACCTCGGCCCTGATCGGCTCCTCCTCGGGGTAGGCGGCGCAGGCGAACGGGAAGTCCTGCCAGACCAGCAGGCCGAGCCGGTCGCACAGGTCGTAGAAGTCCTCGCTCTCGTACAGGCCGCCGCCCCACACCCGGATCAGGTTGACGTTCGCCTCGCACGCCTCGGCGAGCCTGGTGGCGTAGCGGTCGCGGTCGACCCGGGTGGGGAAGCAGTCGTCGGGGATCCAGTTGACCCCTCTGGCGAACACGTCGACGCCGTTGACGGCCAGCGTGAACGCACCGCCCTCGGTGCGCAGGCTCACCTCGCGCAGCCCGATCTCCCGGCGCCACACGTCGTCGCCCGCCCGGACCTCGAGCTCGTGGAGCGGCTGCTCGCCGTACCCTCTGGGCCACCACAGCTCCGGCTCCGGCACCTCCAGCGTGATCACGGCCTCGCTCCGGCCGTCGGGAATCACGGCGCGCCCCGAGACACCCTTGATCGCCGCGGTCACCTCGACGGCTCCCGCCTTCTCCACCTCGACGTGGACGTCCACCCGGGCGGTCCCGTCGCCGAGGGTGACGAGCGGCCGCACCCCGGCGATCCTGGCCCCGCTCCACTCGTGCAGCCCGATCGGCTTCCAGATGCCGGCCGTGATCAGCGTCGGCCCCCAGTCCCAGCCGAAGTTGCAGGCCATCTTCCTGATGAACTGGTAGGGCTGGGTGTAGGCGCCGGGCCGGTCGCCGAGCTGCTCTCTCAGCCGCTCGGCGTATTCGAGGGCCGACCCGAACGTGACCGTCAGCCGGTTGGTCCCGATCCGCAGCGCGTGGCCGACGTCGAACCGGTAGGAGCGGTGCATGTTGGCGCTCTCGCCCACCCGGACGCCGTTGAGCTCGATGGCGGCCACGGTGTCGAGCCCCTCGCACACCAGGTCGGTGCGCTCGTGCTCGGTGCCGTCCCACGAGAACTCCGTCTCGTAACACCACTCGGTGCGTCCGATCCAGGCCAGGCGGGTCTCGTTGTCGTCGAGATAGGGATCGGGGATCAGACCCGCGGCGAGCAGGTCGGTGTGCACGCAGCCGGGCACGACGGCCGGGGCCCGCACGTCGCCGCTCGCCGAGCGGACGGTCCAGGCTTCATGCAGGGGGCGGAACGGGGTCATCAACCCTCCGGGCTCGAGCGGCGGAGATTGACATCGCATCACTAAACCCGTTTAGTTGCAATGCCGATCATGAGGTTTCTGCACGGTCATACAGCGGGCGGGGCGGTGCTGCCCCTGGAGACCAGCCGCGGGTCGCCCTGACGCGTGTCGGCCACCTCGCGGCCCTGGACCAGGTCGAGCAGGGAGCGGGCGGCATCTGCGCCGTAGGCGGCGATGTCCCTGCTGACGGCCGTCAGGTGCGGCCGGGCCAGCAGGCACAGGGCGGAGTCGTCCCAGGCCACGACGGAGAGCTCGCCGGGCACCGAGATCCCGGCTTCGCGGGCGGCGGCGGTGCCCGCGACGGCCATCACGTCGTTGTCGTACACGATGGCGGTGGGCCTGTCGGGCCTGCGCAGGAGGTCAAGAGTGGCACGCTCGCCGCTCTCGCCGCTGTAGTCGGCGTACACGGTGACGCTCTGCACGCCCAGTCCGGCGGCCGTCTCGCGCATGGCGGCGGTCCTGACGCCGGTGTGCATCAGCTCCTCCGGGCCCGCGACCCTGGCGATCCTGCGGTGCCCCAGCCCGGCCAGGTGCTCGACGACGGCGGCCAGCGCGCCGCCGTCGTCGATCCAGACGGCGGGCAGCCGCCCCGTCCGCTCGGGGCCGCCGATGACCACGGCGGGCAGCCGCAGCTCCTCGAGGACGTCGATCCTGGCATCCTCGGTACGCAGGTCCACGACGAACACCCCGGCCACCCGATGCTGCGCCCACCATTTCCGATATATCGCGATCTCAGCCTCGTGGTCCTCGGTCATCTGCAGCAGCAGCCCGACGGACGCCGCCGACAGCGTGGCCTCGATCCCGGAGATCAGCTGCATGAAGAACGGCTCCAGCCCCAGCGTGCGCGCCGGCCGGTCCACGACCAGCCCCAGCACGTCGGGCCGCCCGTCGAACAGGGCCCGCGCGAGACTGTTGGGCTGCCAGCCCAGCTCGGTGGCGATGGCCTGGATGCGGCGGCGGGTCTCGCTGGAGACGCCGGGCCGGCCGTTCAACGCGAACGACACCGCCCCTTTCGAGACGCCGGCCCTGCGTGCGATGTCGTCGATCGTGGGTCGCTTCATCGGGCGTTCCTTGGGGTTTACCGGTTCACGTGCGCCGCCAGCGCGACTCTACGCCAAACGGAACTGCCCGCCGCACTCCCCCTTGGCGGGGAGGCGACGGGCAGTTCGGCGATCGGAACACGCATCGGCACATCAGGCCAGGCCCCAAGGGACGCGCCGTCAGGCCGTGCCTCGGGTCAGCGCTCGAAGCGGCGGCCCGAGTTGCGGCGGTAGCCGCCGTTGCCGCGCTCCTCCGAGCGGCCGCCGCCGGCGCGGTGGCCGTCGCGCGGGCCGTCGGAGCGGTAGCCGCGCTCGCCGCGGTCGGCCGTGAACGGGCGGCCACGGTCGGCGTAACGGCCGCCCCGGTCGTCGGAGCGGAAGCCGCCGCGCGGGCCGCGGTCGTCCTGGCGGGCCGGCCGGTCGTCGGAGCGGTACGCGCCGCGCGGGCGCCCGTCACGGCGCCGGTCGTCGCCGAGGGTACGCGGCTCCGGCGAACGCCCGAACGGCCGCTCGCCATCGGCGTGCCGACGGGGGCGACGGTCGTCGCCGGACGCGAACGGCCGGTCACCGTCCTCGTGGCGGCGCGGGCGACGGTCGTCGCCGGGCGCGAACGTACGCTCGCCGTCCTCGTGACGCCGAGGACGGCGCTCGCCGTCGAAGTCGCGGCGCGGACGGCGGTTGCGGCGCTCGCCGGGCCCGCCGTCGCGGCGCGGGCGGAGCGGCTTGCGGACGTCCGGCTCCCAGACCGGGATGGCCTCGCCGCTCGGCGTGCGGGCGCCGGTCACCTCGGCCACCCGCGGGTGGCCGGGCGTGGCCTTCAGCCGGAACGGGTGGATCCCGGCGCGCCGGGTGAGCGCGTCGGTGGAGCGGCGCTCGCTGGGCAGCACCAGGGTGACCACGGTGCCCTTCTCCCCGGCGCGGGCCGTGCGGCCGCCCCGGTGCAGGTAGCTCTTGTGGTCCTGCGGCGGGTCCACGTGCAGCACCAGGCTGATGTTGTCGACGTGAATGCCGCGCGCCGCGACGTCGGTGCAGACGAGCACGTTGACGGCGCCCTCGCGGAACTCGGCGAGGATGCGGGTGCGCTGGTTCTGGCGCTTGCCGCCGTGCAGGCCGCCCGCCTTGACGCCGACCCTGGCCAGCTGCTTGCAGAGCCGGTCGACGCCGTGCTGGGTGCGGACGAAGACGATCGTACGGCCCTCGCGGTTGGCGATCTCGGCGATGACGTCGAACTTCTCGTCACGCGTGACCTGCATCACGTGGTGCTCCATGGTGTCGACCGGCGAGGTCGCGGGCGCCACGGAGTGGGTGATCGGGTCCTTGAGGAAGCGCTGCACCAGCTTGTCGACGTCGCCGTCGAGCGTGGCCGAGAACAGCAGCCGCTGCCCGTCGGCCGGGGTCTGCGCGAGCAGGTCGGTGACGACGGGGAAGAAGCCGAGGTCGCACATGTGGTCGGCCTCGTCCAGGACGCTGACCTCGACGTCGCCGAGCGAGCACTCGCCCTGCCGGATCAGGTCGCCCAGGCGGCCGGGGGTGGCGATGACGATGTCGACGCCGCGCCGCAGCGCCTCGATCTGCTTGCCCATGGACATGCCGCCCACGACGACCTTCATGCGCAGGCCCAGGCCGCGGCCGAGCGGCTCCAAGGCGTCGTGCACCTGGAGGGCGAGCTCGCGGGTGGGTACGAGGATCATCGCGCGCGGGTGGCCGGGGGCCGGCTTCACGCCCGCGAGGCGCGCCATGGTGGGCAGTCCGAACGCGAGCGTCTTGCCGGAGCCGGTCTGGCCGCGGCCGAGCACGTCGTTGCCGGCCAGCACGTCGGGGATGGTCGCGCTCTGGATGGGGAACGGGCTGTCGATGCCCTGCTTGGCCAGTCCGGTGATGAGCGGCTTGGGCAGGCCGAGCAGCTCGAACTCGGACGGGCCCCGCTCGGGAGCGGCCCCGCCGAGCGAGCCCGGCGCCGCGGCGGCGGTGTCCACCGAGGCGGTGTCCACCGGACCGGGGGCGGTCTCGTCGAACGCGGGCATGACAGTGTCAAGCGTGGTCACGAAAGTCGTGCCTTTCCGTCGAAGTGGCGCGTCACTTCTGCGAAAGGACGAGCCAGGGTGTACGGCGCAGGCCGTACAGGGGTCAGGGCGCCCGCCATCGGGGCGGGCCGATTCTCAACGCGTGAGGGGGACGCACCGGCGCCGGCCGCAGGCGGCGCGAGACGCGCAATGAGGCGTCAGGTACATCTGTTACCAACGCCGGGGATGTTATCGGAAATTCCCGGGGTGGGTCCGGACCTTCCGAAACCCTCGATGGCATACTGAAACGGCTGACGCTTACGCCAGCCGTGACAGCGAAAATGATCAGACGTTGAAGCCTAGCATACGGAGCTGTTCACGCCCCTCGTCGGTGATCTTGTCCGGGCCCCACGGCGGCAGCCAGACCCAGTTGATCTTGACGTCGGAGACCATGCCGTCGAGCGCGGAGTGCGCCTGGTCCTCGATGACGTCGGTCAGCGGGCAGGCCGCGCTGGTCAGCGTCATGTCGATGGTGGCCACCGGCTGGCCGCCGTCGGGGCCGGGGTCGAGGTTGAGGCCGTAGATGAGGCCCAGGTCCACGACGTTGATGCCGAGCTCGGGGTCCACGACGTCCTTGAGCGCCTCCATGACCTCTTCGGCGTTCGTCTCACCGTCGAAACCGGTCGGAGTCTCCACAGGCTTGCTCATCGGGCACTCCTCACAACAGCGTCCTTGTAAGCCATCCACGACAGCAGCGCGCACTTGACCCGCGCCGGGAACTTGGCCACGCCGGCGAACGCGACCGCGTCGCCGAGCACGTCCTCGTCCGCCTCCACCTGTCCCCTGCCCTGCATGAGCCTGGTGAACTCGTCGACCACGGAGAGCGTCTCCTCGACCGTCGAGCCGGTGGCGAGCTCGTGCAGCACCGAGGCGGCGGCCTGGCTGATCGAGCAGCCCTGCCCGTCATAGGAGACGTCGACGACCTCGCCGCCGTCGCCCACCTTCACCCTGAGCGTGATCTCGTCGCCGCACGTGGGGTTCACGTGGTGAACCTCGGTGTCGTACGGCTCGCGCAGCCCCCGCCCCTGCGGGTGCTTGTAGTGTTCCAGGATCAGCTCCTGGTACATCGACTCGCCGATCATGGCTATGCGAACACCTTCTGAACGTGGTGGAGGCCGCGGACCAGGGCGTCGATCTCGCCCGTGGTGTTGTACAGGTAGAACGACGCCCGCGTGGTCGCCGGTATTCCGAAGCGCAGGTGCAGGGGGCGCGCGCAGTGGTGACCGACGCGTACGGCGACGCCGAACTGGTCGTCCAGGATCTGCCCGACGTCGTGCGGGTGGATGCCTTCCAGCGTGAACGACACCGTGCCGCCCCGCCCCTCCAGCGAGTCGGGCCCGATGAGCCGCAGGGTGGGCACCTCGCGCAGGGCGTCGAGCGCGTAGGCCGTCAGCGTGCGCTCGTGCGCCTCGATGGCCTCCATCCCGACCTCGGTGAGGTAGTCGACGGCCGCGCCGAGCCCGATGGCCTCGACGATCGGCGGCGTGCCCGCCTCGAACTTGTGCGGCACCGGCGCGTACGTCGAGTGGTCCATCCAGACCGCCTCGATCATCTCGCCGCCGCCCAGGAACGGGGGCATGGCGTCGAGCAGCTCGGCCTTCCCCCACAGCACGCCGATGCCCGAGGGGCCGACCATCTTGTGGCCGGTGAAGGCCACGAAGTCGGCGCCCAGCTCGGCGACGTTCACCGGGTGGTGCGGCACGGACTGGGACGCGTCCAGCGCGATCAGCGCGCCGACCTCGTGCGCCCGCCTGGTCACCTCGGCGACCGGGTTGACGGTGCCGAGCACGTTGGACTGGTGGGCGATCGAGACGATCTTCGTCCGCTCGGTGATCACCGAGGGGTCGTAGTCGAGCCGTCCCTCGTCGGTGACGCCGAACCACTTCAGCGTCGCACCGGTGCGCTGCGCGAGCAGCTGCCACGGCACGATGTTGGAGTGGTGCTCCATCTCGGAGATGACGATCTCGTCGCCGGGGCCGAGCGTGAAGCGCGGGTCGGTGTTGATCGGGTTGCCGAAGGCGTACGCGACCAGGTTGAGCGCCTCGGAGGCGTTCTTGGTGAACACGATCTCGTCGCGCGACGGCGCCCCGACGAACGCGGCGACCTTGTCGCGGGCGCTCTCGTAGGCGTCGGTCGACTCCGCGCCGAGCACGTGCATGGCCCGCCCGACGTTGCTGTAGTGCAGCGCCAGGTGGTCGCGCATGGTGTCGATGACCTGGTTGGGCTTCTGGGAGGAGTTGCCCGAGTCGAGATAGACGAGCGGGCGCCCGTCGGGCAGCTCGCGGGAGAAGACCGGGAAATCCTTCCTGATCTTCTCCACGTCAAAGCTGATCTGAGTCATGCAGACGCCTTCGTGTACTGCTCGTAGCCCTCGGCCTCGAGCTTCTCGGCCAGCTCCGGGCCGCCCTCCTCGACGATCCTGCCGCCCGCGAAGACGTGCACGAAGTCCGGCTTCACGTACCGCAGGATGCGGGTGTAGTGCGTGATCAGCAGCACGCCGGTGTCGCCGGAGGCGCGGAAGCGGTTGATGCCCTCCGACACCACGCGCAGCGCGTCGACGTCGAGGCCGGAGTCGGTCTCGTCGAGCACCGCGATCTTCGGCTTGAGCAGCTCGAGCTGAAGGATCTCGTGGCGCTTCTTCTCGCCGCCGGAGAAGCCCTCGTTCAGGTTGCGCTGGGCGAAGGCGGCGTCGATGGACAGGGCGTCCATGCCGTTCTTGAGGTCCTTGGCGAACTCGCGCAGCTTGGGCGCCTCGCCGCGGACGGCGGTGACGGCCGAGCGCAGGAAGTTGGAGACCGAGACGCCGGGGACCTCGACCGGGTACTGCATGGCCAGGAACAGGCCCGCGCGGGCCCGCTCGTCGACCGACAGCTCCAGCAGGTCCACGCCGTCGAGCAGCACCTGGCCGCCGGTGATCGTGTACTTGGGGTGACCGGCGATCGCGTAGGCGAGCGTCGACTTGCCCGAGCCGTTGGGGCCCATGATGGCGTGGGTCTTGCCCGACTGGACCGTCAGGTTGACGCCGCGCAGGATTTCCTTGTCCTCGACGGCGACGTGGAGGTCGCGGATCTCAAGGGTGGACATTGGCTTCATGACTCCTTCGAGAGCGAGACGAGGACGTCATCGCCGTCGATCTTGACTGTGTAGACGTTCACGGGCTGGGTCGCGGGCGGGCCTGTGGGCTTGCCGGAGCGCACGTCGAAGCACGAGCCGTGCAGCCAGCACTCCAGTGTGCCGTCGTAGACCTCGCCCTCGCTGAGCTTCACCTCGGCGTGCGAGCAGACGTCGTGCAGGGCGAACACCTCGTTGCCCTTGCGCACGAGCGCCACCGGCGCCTCGCCGACCTCCACCCCGATGACACCCCCGTCGGGGATGTCGTCGAGCTTGCACACCTTCTCGAACGAACTCATCGCGCGAGCTCCGCCTCCACGGCGCTCAGCACGCGCTCGCGGATCTCCTCGATCTGGATCTTCTCGATGAGCTGGCCGAGGAAGCCCCGGATGACCAGGCGGCGGGCCTCGTCGTAGGGGATGCCGCGGGCCTGGAGGTAGAAGATGTGCTCGTCGTCGAGCCGGCCGGAGGCGGAGGCGTGCCCCGCCCCGGCGACCTCGCCGGTGAGGATCTCCAGGTTGGGCACCGAGTCGGCGCGGGCGCCGTCGGTCAGGATGAGGTTGCGGTTGAGCTCGTAGGTGTCGGTGCCCTCGGCCTCGACCCTGATGATCACGTCGCCGATCCAGACGGCGTGCGCGCGCTCGCCCTGCAGCGCGCCGCGGTAGTCGACGTTGCTCTTGCAGTGCGGCTGCGAGTGGTCCACCAGCAGGCGGTGCTCCAGGTGCTGCCCGGTGTCGACGAAGTAGACACCCGACAGGTCGGCGTCGCCGCCGGGAGCGGTGTAGGACACGCTGGGCGACAGGCGTACGAGGTCGCCGCCGAGCGTCACCACGAAGCTCTGGAACGTCGCGTCCTTGGCGAGCTGGGCGTGGTGGTGCGAGACGTGGACGGCGTCGTCGTCCCAGTCCTGCAGGCTGACGACCTTGAGCGAGGCGCCGTCGCCGACGACGAACTCGATGTTGTCGGCGTAGACCGCGCTGCCCTCGTGCTGGATGATCACGGTGGCCTGCGCCAGGGGCTCGACCACGATCACGGTGTGGCCATAGGCTGCACCGTCGCCGCCTCGCCCCTTTACCTGGATGGAGATGACCTCGGCGAGCTCGGCCTCCTTGGGCACGGTGACGACCAGCGCCTCCTCGAAGGAGGTGTACGCCTGTGCGCTGACGCGGTCGGCGGGCACGTACGCCTTGCCGATGCGCTCGTCGTCACGGCCGACGGTCTCCACCCGCACGCCCTCAGGGGCGAACGCCACGGCGACGACCTTGCCGTTGGCCTCCGCCTTGCCGTTGTGCAGGCCCTTCAGGCGCGAGAGCGGCGTGAAGCGCCACGCCTCCTCGCGCCCGGTCGGGACGTCGAAGTCGGCCAGGTCGAACGACGCCTTCTCGTGCAGGGTCGACAGGGGCTTCTCGTTCAGGCCCATCAGCCGACGGCTCCTTCCATCTGCAGCTCGATCAGCCGGTTGAGCTCGAGCGCGTACTCCATGGGCAGCTCACGCGCGATCGGCTCCACGAAGCCGCGCACGATCATCGCCATCGCCTCGTCCTCGTCGAGCCCGCGGCTCATGAGGTAGAACAGCTGGTCCTCGCTGACCTTGGAGACCGTGGCCTCGTGACCCATCTTGACGTCGTCCTCGCGGACGTCGACGTACGGGTAGGTGTCGGAGCGGCTGATCTGGTCGACCAGCAGGGCGTCGCACTTGACGGTGCTGGCGCTGCCGTGGGCGCCCTCCTCGATCTGCACGAGACCGCGGTAGGAGGTGCGGCCGCCGCCGCGCGCCACCGACTTGGAGATGACGCTGGAGCTGGTGTTGGGCGCCAGGTGCACCATCTTGGAGCCGGCGTCCTGGTGCTGGCCCTCGCCCGCGAACGCGACGCTCAGCGTCTCGCCCTTGGCGTGCTCGCCCATCAGGTAGACGGCCGGGTACTTCATCGTGACCTTGGAGCCGATGTTGCCGTCGATCCACTCCATGGTCGCGCCCTCGTACGCCACGGCGCGCTTGGTGACCAGGTTGTAGACGTTGTTCGACCAGTTCTGGATGGTCGTGTAACGGCAGCGGGCGTTCTTCTTCACGATGATCTCGACGACCGCGCTGTGCAGCGAGTCGCTGGAGTAGATCGGCGCGGTGCAGCCCTCGACGTAGTGGACGTAGCTGTTCTCGTCCACGATGATCAGGGTCCGCTCGAACTGGCCCATGTTCTCGGTGTTGATCCGGAAGTACGCCTGGAGCGGAATCTCGACCTCGACGTTCGGCGGCACGTAGATGAACGAGCCACCGGACCACACGGCGGTGTTGAGCGCGGCGAACTTGTTGTCGCCCACCGGGATGACCGACCCGAAGTACTCCTGGAAGAGCTCCGGGTGCTCCTTCAGGCCCGTGTCGGTGTCGAGGAAGATGACGCCCTTCTCCTCGAGGTCCTCACGGATCTTGTGGTAGACGACCTCGGACTCGTACTGGGCGGCGACACCGGCGATGAGGCGCTGCTTCTCCGCCTCGGGGATGCCGAGCTTGTCGTAGGTGTTCTTGATGTCGGGGGGCAGCTCGTCCCAGGAAGCGGCCTGCTTCTCGGTGGAGCGCACGAAGTACTTGATGTTGTCGAAGTCGATGGCGCTGAGGTCAGAGCCCCAGGTGGGCAGCGGCTTCCGGTCGAACAGGCGGAGGCCCTTCAGGCGAAGGTCGAGCATCCACTCCGGCTCGTTCTTCAGAGCGGAGATGTTGCGGACGACCTCCTCGGACAGGCCTCGCTTGGCCGCCGCGCCCGCGGCATCCGGGTCGGCCCAGCCGAACTTGTAATTCCCGAGGCCTTCCAGCTCCGGGCGGTCGGTGACAGTCACCTTCCGGTCTCCTTGCTCTTGTCTCTATGTGCGGATTCACCCAGCGACTGTGGGCTCACATGTGTCGTGCAGACCCCGTCGCCGTGGGCGATCGTGGCCAGGCGCTGCACCGGGGTGCCGAGCAGCTGCGCGAACGCCTCCGTCTCGGCCTCGCAGAGCTGCGGGAACTCCGCAGCCGCGTGTGCCACCGGGCAGTGATGCTGGCAGAGCTGGTCGCCACCGGACTTGGCCTTGCTGGCCGAGGCGGCGTACCCCTCCGCCGACAGCGCCTGCGCCAGCACCTGAACGCGCTGGTCCGCCGGCACCGTCCGCATGACCGGCTCCAGCCGCGTCAGCAGGCCAGAGACCTGCGAGCGGGCGAAGTCGGCCACCGCTTGCTCTCCCATGTGCTCGCCGATGTAGCGCAACGCGCTCTCGGCGAGGTCGTCATAGGCGTGCACGAAGGCACTGCGCCCCGCGTCGGTGATGGCGAACAGCTTGGCCGGCCGTCCGCGCCCGCGCTGTCCGCGCGGCCTCACCATGCGAGGCTCTATCATCCCGTCAGCCAGCAGCGCGTCGAGGTGACGGCGCACGGCGGCCGGCGTGAGCCCGAGCCGCTCGCCCAGTGCGGCGGCCGCGACGGGACCATGCTCGAGGATCAGCCTGGCCACGCGGGCACGCGTGGTGCGCTCGCTTCCCGGCTCGATCCCTGGCATGTTTTTCACAACATCAGTGTGCCGTAATTCCTTCCCGCTGCACAAACGGATCCGAGCAGCTCGAGGATGGAATTTCTCACGCAGGGTAGGCTTACCTAACCCTTCCGCAGGAAGGTGAAGGCCAGGCTCGAGCAGAAGATGAGCCCGAGCATCACGCAGGCCATGGGCACGGCGCTGCCGGCGCCCACGAGGCCGACCAGCGGGGCGGCGCAGGCGCCCAGCGCGAACTGCAGCACGCCGAGCAGGGCGGACGCGCTGCCCGCGACCTGCGCCGGCTGGCTCGCCAGCGCCAGCGCGCCGGTGCCGGGCATGACGAGGCCCTGGCCGAGCATGATGACGAACAGCCCGCCCACGATGCCCCACAGACCGAGCCCGGTGAGCGCGGCGGCCAGCAGCAGCGAGGCGCCGGCCAGCGCGACGACGAGCCCCGTGACCACCAGGGTAACCGGCGGCACCCGTCCCGACAGCCGGCCGCCGAGCTGGGCCATGGCGGTCAGGCCGAAGGCGTTGAGCCCGAAGATGAGCGAGTACTGGGCGGGCGTGGCGCCGTACACCTCCTGGAGCACGAACGGCGAGCCGGAGATGTAGCCGAACATCGCCGCGAACGCCAGCCCCGCGGTGAGCGCGGAGCCCATGAAGGCGCGGTCGCGCAGAAGCTTCCAGAACGTGCCGACGGTGTGCTTGAGCCCGCCGCTCTCGCGCTCGGCGGCGGGCAGCGTCTCGCGCACACCCGACAGCACCAGCATCAGCAGCGCCACCCCGGCGACGCTGAGCGCCACGAACACGCCGCGCCACGAGGTGAAGGCCAGCAGCTGCGCCCCCGCGATGGGCGCGAGGATCGGCGCCAGCCCGCTGACCAGCATGAGCGTGGCGAAGATGCGGGCGATGGCGGCGCCGTCGTAGAGGTCGCGGACGACCGCCCGCACGATGACCAGCGCCGCGCCGCCCAGCATGCCCTGCAGCAGGCGGAAGGCGATCAGCATGGGCACCGAGGGCGCGAACGCGCACAGCAGCGAGGCCACCATGAACCCGGCCACGCCCACGATCAGCGGCACCCTCCTGCCGCGCACGTCGCTCACCGGGCCGGCGATCACCTGGCCGACCGAAACCCCGATGAGGCAGGCGGTGAGGGTGAGCTGGACCTGCGCGGGCGAGCTGAGCATCTCGGAGGTGATGGCGGGCAGCGCCGGCAGGTACATGTCGATGGAGAGCGGGCCGATCGCCGAAAGAGCTCCCAGGATCACCAGCAGCAGGGTGCGGCGATCCCTCCTCTGCTCCACGGCGACGGCGGTCGTGACTTCTGCCACGGACATGCGTGATCCCTTTCCCTCGCGGCCGGCGGCCCACGAGGGCCGAGGGATCAAACCAGGTTCCGGTCCTCCGAATTCCCGGTCATCAGATATTTCTGATGACCGGGTCAAGGGCGCTCCAAATCAGGCCATATCTTTCCAGGGTCCTCCCAGGACGTACTTCTGAGGCTCACCTGCGGCCCGGACCGCGTGACCCAGTCCCTAAACTCGTGGCCATGGAATCCCCAGCCGTCGAGATCATCGACCTGGTCAAACGTTACGGCGGCACCACCGCCGTGGACGGCCTCACGCTGCGCGCCGCGCGCGGCGCGGTCACCGCCGTGCTCGGGCCCAACGGCGCGGGCAAGACGTCCACGGTCGAGATCTGCGAGGGGTTCCGCAGGGCCGACGCGGGCACGGTCCGCGTGCTCGGGCTCGCGCCCACGCTGCCGGAGCTGCGGCCGCGGGTGGGGATCATGCTCCAGTCGGGCGGTGTGCCGCCGGCGATGCGCTGCGGCGAGTGGCTGCGGCTGGTCTCGCGCTTCTACGCCCATCCGCTCGACGCCGGGGCCCTGCTGTCGCGGCTGGGGCTGGCCGATCACGTACGCACCCCCTACCGGCGGATGTCGGGCGGGCAGCAGCAGCGGCTGTCGCTGGCCGCGGCCGTCGTCGGACGCCCCGAGCTGGTCTTCCTCGACGAGCCGACGGCCGGGCTCGACCCGCAGGCCCGGCACGCCTGCTGGGAGCTGGTCGGCGAGCTGCGCGGGGCGGGCGTGTCGGTCGTGCTGACCACCCACCACATGGACGAGGCCGAGCGCCTGGCGGACCACGTGGTGATCATCGACAAGGGCCGGGTGGTGGCCGAGGGCACCCCGGCCTCGCTGACGGGGGCCGAGCGGCAGCTCCGCTTCCGCGCCCGGCCGGGGCTGGCGCTGGAGGAGCTGCTCAACGCGCTCCCCGCGGGCAGCGCGGCCAAGGAGTCGCCCGCCGGGCACTACATCATCGAGGGCCATGTCGGCCCCGAGCTGCTGGCCACGGTGACGGCCTGGTGCGCGGCGGAGGGCGTCACCGCCGACGACCTGCGCATCGAGCGCCGCACCTTGGAGGACGTCTTCCTGGAGCTGACAGGGAGGGAGCTGCGATGACAGGCACCGGGCAGGTCGCACTCGACTTCACCCCCGCGCCGGGGGCCGCGCCGTTCCCGCGCATGGTCCTCGCCCAGGCGGGCGCGGAGATCCGGGCGATGCTGCGCAACGGCGAGCAGCTGCTGCTCACCATGGTCATCCCGGTGCTGCTGCTGGCCGGCTTCTCGCTGGCGCCGCTGGTCGACGTCGGGGGCGGCCGACGGGTCGACTTCCTGGTGCCGGGCGTGCTGGCGCTGGCCGTCATGTCCACGGCCTTCACCGGCCAGGCCATCGCGACCGGCTTCGAGCGCCGCTACGGCGTGCTCAAGCGGCTGGGCGCGACCCCGCTGTCCAGGGCCGGGCTCATGCTCGCCAAGACCACCGCCGTCGTGGCCGTCGAGGTCATCCAGGCCGCGGTCATCGTGGCCGTCGGGCTGGCGCTGGGGTGGCGGCCGCACGGGTCGTTCCTGAGCGCGGCGCTGCTGATCGTGCTGGGGACGGCGGCCTTCAGCGGGCTCGGGCTGCTCATGGCGGGCACGCTGCGCGCGGAGGCCACCCTGGCCGCGGCCAACCTCGTCTACCTGGTCCTGCTGGGCGCCGGCGGGGTGATCTTCCCGCTCTCGAAGTTTCCCCACGGCATGCGGCAGGCCCTGGAGGTGCTGCCCATCTCGGCCCTGACCGGCGGCCTGCGCGCGGTGTTCGCCCAGGGTGCCGCCCTGCCAATCGGCCCGCTTGCCGTACTTGCGGCGTGGGCGGTGCTGTCCCTGGGCTTGGTTTCCCGCACCTTCCGCTGGGATTGACGCGCTCTCCGGCGGGATGCCGAAGATTCAGCCTGTGCTGCGGATCCAACACTTCTGCGGCTTCCTGCTTCACCGACCTGAGCCACCGAGATGGTCTTACCTGGTCTCCACAGGCTTGCGAGCTTTAGGGCTCCGTTCCCGCCCGTCCGGCGGTACCTGACCTGGTCAACGTACCAGCTGCCATTCTGCCTTGGCGGCGAAACGGCTATTCCGTACGGCCGTAGCGGCGCCTGGTGAGCGCGGCCACCGCGGTCAGCGGGATCGCGGCGCCGGCCGCCAGGCCGAACAGCAGGGCGTAGCTGCCCTGCTCGGCCAGCGGCCCGGCCGCCCACGACGAGACCGCGCTGCCGACGAAGAGCGCGCAGGCGAAGAACGCGATGGTGGTGCCCCTCGCCTCGGGCACCACCGAGGTGGCCCACGTCTGCAGCGAGGAGTGCAGGAACGACCAGCCGCCCCCGAGCAGCAGCGCCGTGACGGCCACGGTGGCCATGCTGACGTGCACGGAGACGAGCGCGAACCCGGCGGTGAGCTGCGCGCCGCCCACCGTCATCAGCGCGGGAGCGGGCCAGCGCCCCGCCAGCCGCTTGACGAGCTTCGAGAACGACCACAGGCCCAGTCCGTACGCGGTGATGGCGAGCCCGGCCACGGCCGCGGCGTACCCGGTGTGCTCCAGCGCGGTGGCCAGGAACGGCATGGCGCCCAGCATGATCGCGCCTTCGACGAAGGCCAGCCCGAACACCAGCAGCGCCCAGCCGTGCCCGAGCACCGCGCCCAGGTACCGGGCCGCCCCGAGCCCCTGGCCGGTAGCCGGGCCGTCGAGGCGGAACCGGGGCGGCTCCGGCAGCGAGCCGAGCGTGAGCGCGCAGGCCAGGGCGCAGGCGGCGGGCACGGTGAAGGCCACCCGCCAGTCCACCAGGCCCGCGAGCACCCCGCCCAGCCCGGTGGCCAGGGCCGTGCCGAGCGCCGCGGCGGCCATCAGGTCGGTCAGCGCGCGCTGCCGTACCGAGGGCTGGACGGTGTCGCCCACGTACGTCAGCCCGGTGGGGATCACCGCGCCGAAGCAGGCGCCGGTCACCACCCTGGCCACCACCAGCGCCCCGAGCACCGGCATCAGCGCCGAGGCCACCCCCGCCACCGCCGCGCCGAACAGCGCCCCGCGCATCACCCGCACCCGCCCGAACCGGTCCGACAGCAGCCCCCACACCGGCTGCGTCAACCCGTAGGCCAGGTAGTAGCCGCTGGCGGCCGCGACGGCGGCGGAGAGCGGGACGTCCAGGTCCACCGCGATGAGCAC
This sequence comes from Nonomuraea sp. NPDC050786, assembly GCF_040654115.1. NCBI lineage: Bacteria > Bacillati > Actinomycetota > Actinomycetes > Streptosporangiales > Streptosporangiaceae > Nonomuraea > Nonomuraea sp. NPDC050786. The sequence continues at coordinate 68,569 of NZ_JBFAHJ010000025.1, read as the reverse complement.
GAGCATGGGGCTCACGGCGAAGCGGTCGAAGCTGCTGACGAACGAGGCCACGGACAGGGCCAGCGGCGGCCGGGCGAGGCTCACGGGCGAGCCGGAGGCTTTCATGCGTCCAATGATCCAGCAGACCGTAGTAACACCTTATGTCGGGAATGTCGTGCTGCCTCAGTACGCTCTGACCTGTCATCCCACTGCATTGGAGTCCCGTGACCGCCTTCGCCCTCGACGATCCCTTCGATCGCCGCTCCGGCCTCCCCAGACCAGGAAGCCTGCTGCGCGGTGCCGCCGACTCGATCCCGCCCTCCGGGCTCGTGCTGCTGGGGATCGTCTCCGTGCAGCTGGGCGCCGGGTTCGCCAAGGAGCTGTTCGCGGCCCTGCCGCCGAGCGCGGTGGTCTTCCTGCGGATCGGGGCCGGGGCGCTGATCATGGGGGCGTTCGTCCGGCCCCGGCTGAAGGGCCTGTCCTGGCGCGACTGGGCGGTGGGGATCGGGTTCGGGCTGACGCTCGCCGTCATGAACCTGGTCTTCTACGAGGCGCTGGCGCGGCTGCCGATGGGGATCGCGGTGGCCATCGAGTTCCTGGGGCCCCTGGGCGTGGCCGTGGCGGCCTCGCGGCGCAGGATCGACCTGCTGTGGGTCGGGCTGGCGGGCGCGGGCGTGGCGCTCCTGGCGCCGTGGGGGCAGTCGGCGTCGGTGAGCTGGCTCGGCATCGGGTTCGCGATGGTGGCCGGGGCCTGCTGGGCCGGGTACATCCTGCTGTCGGCGGCGGCCGGGCGGCACTTCCCCGGCACCACCGGGCTGTCGTTCGCGATGATCGTGTCGGCTCTCGTGGTCGCTCCGGTCGGCATCACGACCGGCGGGACGGAGCTGCTGCAGCCGGAGCTGCTGCTGATCGGGCTGGGCGTGGGGCTGCTGTCGTCGGTGATCCCGTACTCGCTGGAGCTGCACGCGCTGCGGCGGATGCCCAAGCACGTGTTCGGCATCCTGATGAGCCTGGAGCCGGCGGTGGCGGCGCTGATCGGGGTGCTGCTGCTCAGCGAGGTCCTGCACGCGCAGCAGTGGGCGGCGATCATCTGCATCGTGGCCGCCAGCCTGGGCTCGACCCGGCGGCGCAAGCTCTAGCGGGAGTGGCGTGCCGCCGCGCGCCCGTGGGATGGGGTCTCGGGCGCGCGGCGGGGGGCTCGGCTCTCGGTGGGCGGGTGTGCCGAGCCCATGGAAGGTCAGCGGAGTGCGGGTGTCCGCTTGACCAGGCATACGCCATCCACCGCAATCGGTGGTGGCCGGTCCGCTGGGGACCAGGACGACGGGGCCGCCGGCGGACGTCCTCGGCGTCGCTCATCCGGCCCGCCTTGAGATTACCGCGATCGACCGCTTCGCGATCCCCAAATGTCAGAACTTAGGGCACTGTTTCAGTGTTCGGCCCAAATGCCGCGTACGTGACCGATGTGTTCGACCATGATGTGGCCGACGGCCTCGCTGTCGCCGTTCTTGAGCGCGTCGAGCAGCTGGAGGTGCTCCCTGGCCGAGTCGCCGAGCGTGCCCCGCTCGGCGAGCTGGGACAGGCCGTAGAGCCTGGCCCTGTTACGCAGGTCGCGCACCACCTCCACCAGGTGGCCGTTGCCCGCCAGGGTCAGCAGCTCGACGTGGAAGCGCAGGTCGGCGTCCACGTACGCGAGCAGGTCGCCGCCCTCGGCGGCCGAGACGATCTCCTCGGCGATGGGCCTGAGCCGCTCGAACTCCTCCGCCCGCGAGCTGTCGGCCAGCCTGGCCACGGTGGGCACCTCGATGAGCTGGCGGATCTCGGTGAGCTCGTCGAGGTCGCGGTCGGACAGCTCGGTCACCCTGAAGCCCTTGTTGCGCACCGCCTCGACCAGGCCCTCCTTGGCGAGGTCGAGCATGGCCTCGCGGACCGGTGTGGCCGAGACGCCGAACTGGGCGGCCAGCACCGGCGCGGAGTAGACCACCCCCGGCCGCATCTCACCGGTGATCAGCGCGGCACGCAGCGCCTGCGACACCTGTTCGCGCAGGCTCTGCCGCTCTCCCACCATCGGCAGGTCGAGCCGCTCCTCGGCAGCCATCCGCCCATCCCTTCCCTGCTCATAAGAGACCTGCTCACCAGCCGGCCGTCGTCCCACTGTCACGCCCCGGCCGAGACCGTGGCGGCCGTACGCGCAGCTTTCTCACGAGATCCACGCCTCGTAAGCGGCGGCCGCGACCACGAGGTCCTCCCACGCCATGCCCGTGCTCTTGAACACGCGCGGCCCGGTGCCGGCGACGACCCTGCCCGCCACGAGGTCGGCGAGGTTCCCGGCAAGATGGCCAGCGGTGATCGTACCCTCGTGGATCGGGATGAGCACATCCCCCGCCTCCTCGAGGGCGGCCGCCCTGGCCTCGACGACCACGGTGGCGCGGGCGACGAGGTCGCCGTCGAGCTCGCGGGCGCCGGGCTCGTGCGAGCCGACCGCGACGACGGTGACGCCGTCGCGGGCGAGCTTACCCGGGAACAGCGGCTCCCTGGCCGTCGTGCAGCACACGACGATGTCAGCGGCTGCCACCGCTTCGGACACCGCCTCCTGGGACCCGGCGCGCGCGGTCAGGCCGATCGCGCGGCAGCGGGCGGCCAGCGCCTCCGCGCGGCCCGGGTCGCGCCCGATCACCGTCACGTCCGTCACCGGCCGCACCTCCCGCAGCGCCAGCACGTGCCCCCACGCCTGCGGCCCGCTCCCGAACACCACCAGCCGCCGGGCCTCCCCGGCAGCCAGATGACTGACGGCCAGGGCGGAGACGGCGGGGGTGCGGAGCGAGGTGAGCGCGATCCCGTCCAGGGCCGCGAGCGGGGCCAGGGTTTCGCCGTCGAACAGCAGGTACGTCCCCTGGATCCGGGGCAGCTCCCGATCGGGGTTGCCCGGCGCGATGGTGACGGCCTTCACCCCCGCGTACCGCCCGGCCGCGGCCGGCATGAGCAGGAGCTGCCCGGCGGGCACGTCCACGATCGGCCGCTGCGGCGTGGCCTCGGGGTCGAGTCCCGCCCGCAGGGCGTCCTCCAGGATCCGCACGGCCCGCCCCATGGGCACCAGCCGCTCCAGCGTGGCGGCGTCGAGATACGGCAGAGCGGTCATCGCAGCGTGAACCCCGATCCCAGTGGGTCGTCGGGATCGAGCTCGAAGGCGTGCCGCCCCGTCCGGTACGCCATGCCCTCGATCTCCGGCACGACCCCGTGGTCGAGGACCTCGGCCACCCGCGCGCGGAAGGTGCTCCCGACGATGCTGTCGTGGATCAGCGGCCCGCGCAGCCCCGCGTCGTGCAGCAGCGCCAGCCGGGCCGCCGTGCCGGAGCCGCACGGCGAGCGGTCCACCTCCCCGTCGGCGAACACCGTCACATTCCGCTGATGAGCCACGCCGTCCACGTCCGGCAGCTCGTCGTAGAAGATCACCCCGTAGACGCCGGACAGCCGGTCGTCGGAGGGATGCCGGGTGGCCGGGTGGCCGACCAGGTCGGCCTTGATCCGGCGGGCGTGGCCGATGAGCGCCGTCAGGTGCCGGGGCTCCACGGACAGGCCCAGCGCCCGGGCGGGCACGGACACGTAGACGGCGCCGCCGTACGAGACATCGACCTTCGTCCCGCCGGCCGCCACGTCACGTGCCAGCACGTACGAGGGCACGCTGACGAACGTCACGCCGCGCACCCGCCCGCCGGAGCAGCGCACCCGCGCCGTGACGCGCCCGGACGGCACGTCGACGACCACGTCCGTCTCCCCCTCGGGATCCGCCGCGACCAGCCCCTCCTGCACGGCGTAGGCGCCCAGCGCGATGGTGCCGTGGCCGCAGGCGGTGGAGAAGCCGTCCTTGTGCCAGAACAGCGCCCCGAACAGGGCTCCGGGGTCGTCCGGCGGGACGAGGAAGCAGCCGTACATGTCGGCGTGCCCGCGCGGCTCGTGGCAGAGCAGCCGCCGCACGTCGTCGAACTCGGACTCCGCCATGGCGGCGGCCCGCCGGGAGAGCACGTCGGCCCCCGGGATCTCGGGCACGCCGCCGGTGACGATCCTGAACGGCTCGCCGCCCGTGTGATAGTCGACAGTCGTAATCACAGTTCGAATCCGGCGGGGAACGGGTCGCGCGGGTCGAGGAAGTACTGGGCGGTGCCGGTGATCCAGGCCCGGCCGGTGATGGACGGCAGGATGGCCGGCGCGCCACCCACGGTGGTCTCCTCCAGGACCCTGCCGATGAACCGGGTCCCGATGAACGACTCGTTCACGAAGTCCCGGCCGACCGGCAGCTCGCCACGGGCGTGCAGCTGCGCCATGCGGGCGCTGGTGCCGGTGCCGCACGGCGAGCGGTCGAACCAGCCGGGGTGGATGGCCATGGCGTGCCGTGAGTGGTGGGCGTCGGAGCCGGGAGCGGCGAAGTAGACGTGGTGGCAGCCGCGGATGCGGTCGTCCTCGCGGTGCACGGGCTCGTCGGCCGCGTTGATGGCCTCCATGGTGGCCAGGCCGGCGGCGAGGATCTCGTTCTTGGCCTTGCGGTCGAAGGGCAGGCCGTAGGAGTCGAGGTTGACGATGGCGTAGAAGTTGCCGCCGTACGCCAGGTCGTACGGGATCTCCCCGAACCCGGGCACCTTCACGACGGCGTCGAGCCGGTCGCTGTAGGAGGGCACGTTGCGCAGCGTCACCGACATGGCCTGGCCGTCCTCGACGGCCACGTCCACCTCGACGAGGCCGGCGGGCACCTCCAGGCGCACGGTGGTGACCGGCTCGACGACCTCCACCATGCCGGTCTCGACGAGCACGGTGGCCACGCCGATGGTGCCGTGCCCGCACATCGGCAGCAGCCCGGACACCTCGATGAACAGCACGCCGTAGTCGGCGTCCGGCCTGGTGGGCGGCTGCAGGATGGCGCCGCTCATGGCGGAGTGGCCGCGCGGCTCGGTCATCAGCAGGGTGCGGATGTGGTCGAGGTTGTCGCGGAAGTAGACGCGCCGCTCAGCCATGCTGGCGCCGGGGATCACGCCGATCCCGCCGGTGATGACGCGGGTCGGCATGCCCTCGGTGTGGGAGTCGACGGCGTGGAAAACGCGCTTTGTCCTCATCGCAGCCCTTCTGCCAGTGCCTTCTCGGTCGCCGATCGCACGATAGCGGCCTGCTCGTCCGTCAGCGGCTGCCTGGGCTGCCTGCACGGCCCGCCGTGGCGGCCCGCGATGTCCATGGAGAGCTTGATGGCCTGGACGAACTCGGTCTTGGAGTCCCAGCGCAGCAGCGGGTGCAGGGTCCGGTAAAGGGGCAGCGCGGTCTCCAGGTCCCCGGCGACCGCCGCGCGGAAGAGCGCGACGTTGGAGGCGGGCAGCGCGTTGGGGTAGCCGGCGACCCAGCCCACCGCCCCGGCGATGGCGAGTTCGAGCAGCACGTCGTCGGAGCCGATCAGCAGGTCCAGCTCGGGGGCCAGCTCGGCGAGCTCGTACGCCCTGCGCACGTCCCCGCTGAACTCCTTGACCGCCACGATCAGCCCCTCCTCGTGCAGCTTGGCCAGCAGCGCGGGGGTCAGGTCGACCTTGGTGTCGTACGGGTTGTTGTAGGCCACGATCGGCACGCCCGCCTTGGCGACCTCGCGGTAGTGCTCGATGACGGCCCGCTCGTCGGCGCGGTAGGAGTTGGGCGGCAGCAGGAGCACCGAGCCGCAGCCCGCCTCACCGGCCTGCTCGGCCCAGCGGCGCGACTCCGCGGCGCCGTACGCGCCCGCTCCGGCCATCACGTTGCGCCCGCCGACGGCCTGCACGGCGGTCTCGATCACCTGGGCGCGCTCCTCCGGGCTGAGCGTCTGGTACTCGCCCAGCGATCCGTTCGGCACGACGCCGTCGCAGCCGTTCTCCACCAGCCAGCGGCAGTGCTCGGCGTAGGCGTCGAAATCGACGGACAGGTCGTCGCGCAGGGGCAGCGCTGTGGCGACCATGACGCCGTGCCAGGCCTTGCTGCGGTTCTCCATCGGGAAGTCCTCCATGTCAGGGGGGTTCATTGAGCGGTGGGATCGTCTGAGAGGTCGGCGAGGGCGCCGAGGGTGACGGGCTGGGCGATGGGGCGGCGGGGCGGCTGCGGCGGCTCGCCCGCCAGGCAGGAGACGGCGTAACCGCAGATGCGGCCCTGGCACCAGCCCATGCCGGGCCTGGCCAGCAGCTTGATCGAGCGCGCGTCGGTGGCGCCGAGGCGCTGCGCCTCACGCACCCGCGCCAGCGGCACCTCCTCGCACCGGCAGACCAGCGTGTCGTCACGCAGCCAGCCCTGCCAGCCGGGTTTGACGGGGTACGCGCGCTGCAGCGCCTCGCCGAAGGCCCGCCACCGCTGCCGCCGCCGCAGAAGCACCCCGGCCACGACTCCGGCACCCGCCGCGCCGCCATGACCGGTCTCACCAGTCACGGCTGTTGGGACCGCACCCACCTCGGCTCGGTCGGGCGTTCCCGCCACGGCTTCGCCGGACGCGGCTTCGCCCGCAGCGCTGCGGGCCTGCGCCGCCTCTCGGGCAGCCTCCTGCGCGGAGGGCACGGTGGACGAGGCGGACCCACCCCGCGAGGCGGGTACGGCGCGCGAGACGGGTGCCGCGGTGCGGGCGCGCCAGTCGGCGGCGATCGCCTGCCCCGCGATGCGGCCCTCCAGTTCCGACAGGCGCCAGCCGCCGACGCCCGTGGGCTCGCCGGCCGCCCAGACCCGGGCGACACTCGTGCGCTGGCCGGCGTCCACGGCCAGCACCGGGCTGCCGTCCACGTCGTGCCTGGTCTCGCAGCCGAGCTGCACGCCCAGGTCGATCTGCGGGACGAACCCGTAGCCGACGGCCACCGTGTCGCACTCGACGACGCGGGTGGCGAGAACGTTCCAGTCCTTGTCGAGGCGGGCCACGGTGACGGCCTCCACCTCGCGCTCGCCGTGCGCCGCCACGACCGCCCGGCGCGTCCGGTACGGCACCCGGTGCCGTACGAGGTCCGCCGCGTACCCGGCGGCCTCGCCGGCCTTGCCCAGGGCCAGGAGCGGACGCCTGGCCAGCCCGAGGCCGCCGTTGGCCTCGAACACCCCGAGCACCCGAGCCCCGGCCCCGGCCAGCCCGGAGGCCACGGGGAGCAGGAACGGCCCGGTGCCGGCGACCACGATCCGCCGCCCGGCGACGACGTCGTTGCCCTTGAGCAGCGCCTGCGCGCCGCCGGCCGTGAGCACGCCGGGCAGGTCCCATCCGGGGAACGGCAGCGGCCTGTCGTGCGCGCCGGTCGCGATGAGCACCCGCCGCGCCGCCACCGGGACCGCCGTACGGTCAGGGGCCGTGCAGTGCACGGTCAGATCGCCGTCCGGCTCGCGGGTGACGCTCCAGACCTGGTGCCGCAGCAGCAGGTCGGCGCGGGAGTCGAGGGCGCGCGCCAGTCGCAGGAACCGGTCGAGACCGGGCGCGGGCCGCGGGTCGGCGGAGTGGCGGAAGTACTGGCCGCCGAGCCGTGTGCCGGAGTCCACGAGCGCGACCCGCAGGCCGGCCTGCGCCGCCGTGAGCGCGCCCGCCACTCCGGCGGGCCCGCCCCCGATCACCACCAGGTCGTACGTCATGACGTGGTCACCTCGTCACCGGGCGCGGCCTCCACCAGGCAGGCCCGCTCGGGCGCCCGCCCGTTGACCGAGATGAGGCAGTCGAAGCAGACCCCGATCCCGCAGAACAGCCCGCGTGGCCGCCCGCCGAAGCGCGTGCTGCGCCACGAGCGCACGCCGGCGGCGTGCAGCGCGGCTCCGATCGTCTGGCCGGGGGTCACGGGGACAGGACGCCCGTCGATCGTGATGTGGAACGTCAAAGGGACTCCTCCGAGAAGCGATCCGGCCGGAAGGGCCGCAGGTCCAGGTCGGTCTCGGAGCCGGTGAGCACCTGGGCGAGCAGGTGGCCGGTCGCCGGGGCCAGCCCGATGCCCGCGCCCTCGTGCCCGCACGCGTGGTACAGCCCCGGCACCCGCGGATCGGCGCCGATGACGGGCAGGTGGTCGGGGCAGTACGGCCGGAACCCGCAGTACGACCTGATGGCCCGCACGTCGCGCAGCGCGGGGAACAGTGCCACCGCCTGCGCGGCCAGCCGGGCCAGCACCGGCACCGACATGGTCCGGTCGAAGCCGACCCGCTCCCTGCTGGCCCCGATGAGCACGGTCCCCGAGGGCGTGGCCTCCACGACGGCCGACGTCTCCAGGCCCTCCGAGTCGCTGGCCACGTTCGTGACGTAGGCGGCGGTGTAGACCTTGTGCCTGATCAGCAGCTCCGGAAGCGGCTCCGTGACCAGGATGAACCCGCGCCTGGGCAGGATCGGCAGGTCGACGCCCGCCATCGCGGCCACCTCGCCGCCCCACGTGCCCGCCGCGTTGATCACCGCGTCGCCGAGCACGTCGCCCTGCGAGGTGCGCACGCCCGTGATCCGGTCTCCTTCGCGGATGAACCCGGTCACCGCGGCCCCGAGGCGGAGGCGGAGCGTGCCCTGGCCGAAGCTCTCCGCGCCGTGCCTGAGCAGCCGCGCGGCGGCCAGCATCGGCTGCACCTGCGCGTCCTGCGGGTAGAACACCCCGCCCGCCAGGCCGTCGGCGAGGTGCGGCTCGTAGTCGCGCAGGGAGCCGGCGGGCACGAGGGTGTGCTCCACCTCCTGCTTGGCGGCGAGGCCGGTGAGCTGCCGCTGGACCTCGCCGGTCTCGGCGACGACCAGCCCGCCCTTGGCCTCGAACTCGAAGCCGCCGTGACCGGCCAACTCGCGCCACAGCCGGTTCGAGAGCACGGCGAGCTCCAGCTCGGGCCCCGGCTCCTTGTCGGACACCAGGATGTTGCCCTCACCCGAGCCGGTCGTGCCGCCCGCGACCGGGCCGCGATCGACCACGGTCACGTCGAGGCCCGCGCGCGCGGCGTAGTAGGCGCAGGCGGCGCCCACCACTCCGGCACCGACCACGATGACGTCGGACATCCATACCTCCCTTCTGTAATATGTCACATACCTTCACGCTTGAGAAGCCCACCCCATCCCGTGGACAGCGCTCCACCGCCGCGCTCCGGCCTTCGCACCCACAGAGGGGGCGTTCCCAGAGGCCGGGCGACCGGTGGCGGGACCGGACCACCCGGCCCGTACCATCGATGACGTGAAGCTACCCACCGACCACCCCAATCCTCTTGTGCGCCGCCTGCTCTCCTTGTGGGCGCCCACAACGGAGTCGATGCGGGGCTGGGCGCTGGCGTCCGTGGTGGTCAACGCGGGCATCGCGGTGACGGGCGCGGGCGTGCGCGTCACCGAGTCGGGGCTCGGCTGCCCCACCTGGCCCCGGTGCACGCCGGACAGCTTCGTCCCGGTCGCGCACCCCGAGACCTCGATGCTCAACATGCTCGTCGAGTTCGGCAACAGGCTGCTGACGTTCCTGGTGCTGGCGGTGGGGGTCGCGTGCGTGATCGCGGCGCTGCGCTTGACGCCGCGCAGGCGCTCGCTGGTGCTGCTGGCCTGGCTGCAGCCGGCGGGCGTGCTGGCCCAGGCGCTGTGGGGCGGGCTGGTGGTCAGCACGATGCTCAACCCGTTCACGGTGGGCATGCACTTCCTCATCTCGACCGGCCTGATCGCGGCCTGCTGGATGCTGTACGCGCGCGCCGGCGAGGGCGACGGCCCGGTCCGGCGGGTGACCCACCGCGACATCCGCAGGCTCGGCCACGCGCTGCTGGCCGCCGTGTTCGTGCTGCTGGTGGTCGGGGTCGCGGTGAGCGGCACGGGCCCGCACTCGGGCGACGAGAGAGCCTCCCGCTTCGATCTCGACATCGAGGCCGTGGCGCGGCTGCACGCCGACGTCGTCTACATCGTGGTGGGGCTGACGTTCGCGCTGCTGTTCGCCCTGCACGTGAGCCACTCCGAGCGGCCCGCCAGGCGGGCGGCGCTGGTGCTGCTCGCCGTGGAGCTCGGCCAGGGCGCGATCGGCTACACGCAGTACTTCCTCGCCGTGCCCGCCGCACTCGTGCTGCTGCACGTGCTCGGCTCCACGCTGGTCTGGATCGCCGCGCTTCGGGTGGTCACCTCGCTGCGCACCCGGGAGCCGCTGCCCGACCACTCCCCCACCGGAGTGCCCGCCGCCGTCTGAGCGGTTGTGCCAGGGTATGGGGTGATAAGTCGGCCACTCCCCCACTCCCTGGAGGGTGCGATTTGCTGCTGAATGTCCGCCCCACTCGGAAGGGGCTGCGCCGCGCGTACCAGGGTCTGGTGCTGGTCAGCGTGCTCGCCCTGGCCCCCATGACGTGGGCCTGGCTCGGCAGCTCGGCCCACCGGGAGGCGGCCGAGGGCGACGGCTGGCTCGGCCGCGTCCCCCCGGCGCAGGCCGCGCTGGTGCTGGGCGCCGGCCTGTACGGGAAGCAGCCCACGGCGATGCTGGCCCGCAGGCTCGACATCGCCGCCGAGCTCTACCGGGCCGGCAAGGTGCGGGCGCTGCTGCTGTCGGGCGACAACAGCCGCAAGGAGTACGACGAGCCCACGGCCATGCGCGACTACCTGCGCGGTAAGGGCGTGCCGGACCGGGTGATGGTGCTGGACTACGCCGGGTTCGACACGTGGGACTCGTGCGTGCGGGCGCGCAAGGTCTTCGGGGCCCGGCAGGTGACCGTGGTGACGCAGGAATTTCATCTGCCCAGGGCCGTGACGCTGTGCCGTACGGCCGGGCTGGAGACGTTCGGGGTGGGCGACGACTCGACCAGGCAGTTCGCCGCGACCACGTACGTCTACGCCACCCGGGAGCTGTTCGCCACCGCCAAGGCGTTCGCCGACGCGATGATCCTGCACTCCGACCCGGTCTACCCGGGGCCGCGCGAGGTCTCCCTGGACCGGATCCTCGCTCAGCCGGGCGCGCCGGGGGCGTAGCCCGGCGGCGGGGTGCCTCTCGCGACCGATCCGGCGTGCGCCGACGGCACGGGGAAGTCGGCGCGGGCGGTGCTCATGCACTCCAGCAGCGCCCGCTGCTCCTCGTGGAAGGTCTGCTCGTCCACCATGTGGCGGGCCGCCCGCTCGTGCAGCAGCCCCAGCTCGGTGGCGGCCAGCTGGTAGTCGCGCATGGCGCGCAGCCCGCGCTTGCCGCCGTGGGCCTTGGCCCACTGCCTGGCCTGCCGCCTTCTGGCGAACGTCGACAGCATGTAGATGTCGGCCTGGCCGACCAGCTTGGTCGGCTCGTACGGCGGCAGATAGCGCTGGATGAGGGCCACGATGCGGCGCCGGTCCCTGAACACCACGCCGATCAGCACGATCAGCACGACCAGCAGGGTCAGGTAGGCCACCACGAGCCCCGGGAAACCGCCGTAGGAGGCCAGGCCGTTCCAGAGGCCGTGCAGGATCATCGCGCCCGACCAGCCGGCCAGGATGTAGAAGACCCGCTCGGGGCCCTCGCGCTGGGCGGCGTAGGCCACCGCGACGCCGATCATGGAGCTGAACAGCGGATGCGCGAGCGGCGACAGGATGCCGCGCAGCACCACGGTGACCGCCAGCCCCTTGACGCCGGAGGTGGAGAGCGCGGCGATGTAGTAGCTGACGTTCTCGCTCATGGCGAAGCCGAGCCCGACCATGCTGGCGTAGATGACGCCGTCGGTCGGCCCGTCGAGCTCGGCCCTGCGGAACCTCAGCAGCCCCAGCAGCACCAGCCCCTTCATCGTCTCCTCCACCACGGGCGCGCCGAAGGTGGCCGCGATGTTGCGGGCGCTGGCCTCCGACAGCTTGGCGGTGTCGATGATGTAGTGCAGGTTGAGCGAGTTGATCACGCCGGCGGCCAGCACCGCGATGCCCGCGCCCCAGGCGAAGGCGAAGATCAGGTTGCTGCGCGGCTCCGGCTCCATGCGGTCGAGCGCCAGCACCGCCGCGAGCAGCATCGGCACCGGCGCGAGCGCCAGCGCGAGGCCGATGAAGAACTGCACCGGGGTGCGGTCGAACAGGTCGTACGAGAACGAGACCAGAGCGCAGATGCCGGTGAGGACCAGCCCGATGATCAACGCGAACGACGGGCGGTCCTTCAACACCCAGCGTGGATCACGGGTCGCCATACGGTGACTTTAACGGATCAGAGTGCCGGGGTCTGTGCCGGTCAAGACAGCCTCACCCCTCCGGGCACGCGGCCGGAGACGCGGCCGCGCACACGGCCGGCGACGGTCATGCCAGCAGCGGGTCGATCGCGACGGCCAGGAACAGCAGCGCCAGGTAGGCGTTGGACCAGTGGAAGAAGCGCATGGGGCGCAGGTCGACGCCGCTCTTGCCGGCGTTGAGCCGGGCCAGCAGGCGGTGGACCTCCCACAGGCACATGGCGCCGAGCGCGGCGGCCACGAGGGGGTAGAAAAGCGTGGTGCCGGCCACCGGCCACAGCGCCAGCGAGCAGAGCACGGTCGCCCACGTGTAGGCGATGGACTCGAGCACGACCCGCCGCTCGGTGGCCACGACGGGCAGCATGGGCACCTTGGCCGCCGCGTAGTCCTCCTTGTAGCGCATGGCCAGCGTCCACGTGTGCGGCGGTGTCCAGAAGAACACCACGCCGAACAGCACCAGCGGCGCCCAGTCGAGCCGATCGGTGATGCCCGCCCAGCCGATCATCACCGGCATGCAGCCCGCGATGCCGCCCCACACGATGTTCTGGGCCGTGCGGCGCTTGAGGATCATCGAGTAGACCAGCACGTAGAACAGGATCGCCCCGGTGGACAGCATCGCGGCCAGCGCGTTGGTGGTCACCCAGAGGCCCACCAGGGAGAGCACGCCGAGCACGATGCCGAAGATCAGCGCGCCGCGCGGCGAGACCTGGTGCCTGGCCAGCGGCCTGCGGCGGGTGCGGCGCATCTTCTGGTCGATGTCGCGGTCCACGTAGCAGTTGAGCGCGTTGGCGCTGCCCGCCGATAGGGTGCCGAACACCATGACCGAGATCGACGTCCACAGCGGCGGCAGGCCGCCCGCGGCCAGGAACATCACCGGCAGTGTCGTGATCAGCAGCAGCTCGATGATCCGCGGCTTGGTGAGCGCGATGTAGGCCTTTACGATCATGGCGATCGAGCGCGGCCCCTCCACCTGGGGAGATCGGGCCGTCGCCTGCCTGTTGGTCAGCACCGTCAAGGCGCTTCCAGCCTGTGCGGAGTCAACGCGTAACCTCTGAATAGAGCGGATCCATGGGTAGGCGCCGTGGCGCCCCTGCGAACAAACAAACTGTAGTCGCAGGGTCGGCCGGTCCGGCCAATGGGGGGCTTGCGCCGTACATGGACGAGTGCGGGTGGAGGGGAAGGATCGTCGACTCCACTCGGTTAGGGTCCGGTATGGGCGGGATAGCCGACACCAATGACAACTAGATTCCGGAGATCGAGCAGTTGAGCACCGAACTCGTGCCAGCCCTTGAATGGACCGACCTGGACAAGCAGGCGGTCGATGTCGTTCGAGCCCTGGCGATGGACGCAGTCGAGAAGGCGGGCTCGGGTCACCCCGGCACCGCCATGAGCCTGGCCCCCGCCGCATACTTGCTGTTCCAGCGTGTGATGCGTCACGATCCGACCGATCCCAACTGGATCGGGCGCGACCGGTTCGTGCTGTCGTGCGGCCACTCGAGCCTGACCCTCTACATCCAGCTCTACCTTTCCGGCTACGGCCTCACCCTCGACGACCTGCGGCGGCTGCGCCAGTGGGACAGCCTGACGCCGGGCCACCCGGAGCACGGCCACACGGCGGGCGTGGAGACCACGACCGGCCCGCTCGGCCAGGGCCTCGGCAACGCCGTCGGCATGGCGATGGCCGCCCGCCGCGAGCGCGGCCTGTTCGACCCCGACGCCGAGCTCGGCGCCTCGCCGTTCGACCACCACATCTGGTGCTTCGTCAGCGACGGCGACATCGAGGAGGGCATCAGCCACGAGGCCAGCTCGATCGCCGGCCACCAGAAGCTGGGCAACCTCATCGTCGTCTGGGACGACAACCACATCTCCATCGAGGACGACACCCTCATCGCCAAGTCGGAGGACGTCGTCGCCCGCTACGACGCCTACGGCTGGCACACCCAGAGCGTCGACTGGACCGCCACCGGCGAGTACGTCGAGGACGTCCAGGCCCTCTACGACGCGCTGCAGGCGGCCAAGGCGGAGACCGACCGGCCGTCGTTCATCCGGCTGCGCACGATCATCGGCTGGCCGGCGCCGAACAAGCAGAACACCGGCAAGATCCACGGCTCGGCCCTGGGTGAGGCGGAGGTCGCCGCCACCAAGGAGGTCATGGGCATGGATCCGGCCAAGACCTTCGACGTGCCCGCCGGGGTGCTGGAGCACGCCCGCGGCATCGCCCAGCGCGGCCGCACCGAGCACGCCGAGTGGGAGAAGGCCTACGCCGAGTGGCGCCTGGCCAACCCCGAGCGGGCCGCCGAGCTCGACCGCATCTCCGAACGCGAGCTGCCCAACGGCTGGGCCAAGGCGCTGCCGTCGTTCGAGATCGGCTCGTCGACCTCGACCCGCAAGGCCTCCGGCGAGGTGCTGAGCGCGCTGGCGCCGGTGCTGCCCGAGCTGTGGGGCGGCTCGGCCGACCTGGCCGAGTCCAACAACACCACGATGAAGGGCGAGCCGTCCTTCATCCCCGAGGAGTTCCAGACCAAGGAGTTCCCGGGCAACCGCTACGGCCGCACGCTGCACTTCGGCATCCGCGAGCACGCCATGGGCGCCATACTCAACGGCATCGCCCTGCACGGCGGCACCCGCCCGTACGGCGGCACGTTCCTGGTCTTCTCCGACTACATGCGTCCCTCGGTACGCCTGGCCGCGCTGATGAAGCTCCCGGTCACGTACGTCTGGACGCACGACTCCATCGGCCTCGGCGAGGACGGCCCGACCCACCAGCCGATCGAGCACCTGTGGTCGCTGCGCGCGATCCCCGGCCTCGACGTGGTCCGCCCGGCCGACGCCAACGAGACCGCCTACGCCTGGAAGGCCGTGCTCAAGCACACCGACCGGCCCGCCGCGCTGGCGCTGACCAGGCAGAACCTGCCGGTCGTCGAGGGCACCAGCCCCGAGGGCGTGGCCCGCGGCGGCTACGTGCTGCGCGAGGCATCCGACGGCCAGCCCAAGGTCATCCTCATCGCGACCGGCAGCGAGGTGGAGATCGCGCTGGAGGGCCGCGACCTGCTGGAGGGCAAGGGCATCCCGACCAGGGTCGTGTCGATGCCGTGTGTCGAATGGTTCAAGGGGCAGGACATCGCATATAGGCAGACGGTCCTGCCTTCCTCGATCCGGGCTCGCGTCGCGGTCGAGGCGGGTGTCGCGCTCGGCTGGCACGAGTTCGTCGGCGAATGCGGCGAGATAGTCGGCCTCGAACACTTCGGTGCTTCGGCCCCGTACAAGACTCTGTATGAGTTGTTCGGGCTGACGGCGGAGCGCGTGGCGGCCGCGGCACATGCGAGCCTGGCCAAGCTGGGGCAGGAAAAGGGCGAGACGACGGGAAACTGAAGGAAGATGAGCGAGAACCTCAACAAGCTGTCCGGCCAGGGCGTTGCCATCTGGCTCGACGACATCAGCCGTGAGCGGCTGCGCAGCGGCAACCTCGAGCAGCTGATCCGCGAGAAGAACGTCGTCGGGGTCACGTCCAACCCGACGATCTTCGCCAACGCGCTCAGCAAGGGCGACGCGTACGACGGCCAGCTGCACGACCTGGCCGTACGCGGCGTGGACATCGGCGAGGCCGTGCGCGCCATCACCACCTACGACATCCGGTGGGCGGCCGACGTGCTGCGTCCGGTCTACGACGCCACCGGCGGCGTGGACGGCCGCGTGTCGCTGGAGGTGGACCCGCGTCTGGCCCGCGAGAGCGAGAAGACCGTGGCCGAGGCCCGGGCGCTGTGGTGGCTGGTGGACCGGCCCAACCTGTTCATCAAGATCCCGGCGACGGTCGAGGGCCTGCCCGCGATCACGCAGGCGCTCTCGGAGGGCATCAGCGTCAACGTCACGCTGATCTTCTCCCTCGAGCGCTACCGCGCGGTCATGGACGCCTGGCTGGCCGGCCTCGAGGCGGCGCAGGCCAAGGGGCTCGACCTGGGCTCGATCGAGTCGGTGGCCTCGTTCTTCGTCAGCCGCGTCGACACCGAGATCGACAAGCGGCTCGACAAGCTGGGCAAGGCGGACCTGAAGGGCAAGGCGGGCATCGCCAACGCGCGCCTGGCGTACGCGGCGTACGAGGACGTGATGAACTCCGAGCGCTGGCAGCGCCTGCGCGCGGCGGGCGCCAAGCCCCAGCGGCCCCTGTGGGCCTCGACCGGCGTGAAGAACCCCGAATACTCCGACACCATGTACGTCGACCAGCTCGTCGCCCCCGGCACCGTCAACACGATGCCGGAGAAGACGCTGGACGCGACGGCCGACCACGCCAACGTCACCGGCGACACCGTCCGCCCGTTCTACGAGCAGGCCTGGAACACCATGGCCGCGCTCAAGGAGGCCGGCATCGACTACGACGACGTGGTGAAGGTGCTGGAGGACGAGGGCGTCGAGAAGTTCGAGGCCTCCTGGAACGAGCTGCTCGAGAGCGTCACCAAGAACCTGGTTCCGTGATGGAAGTGACCTACCGCGAGGAGGGGGTGGCCTCGGCCGCCGCCTCCCTCGCGGGGCGTCTCGTCGCCGACGGCGTGCCCGCGCGGCTCGCCGGCGGCGACCCCACGCTGTGGGGTGAGGACGCCGAGGCGGAGGCGGCTGTCAGGCTCGGCTGGCTGACGCTGCCCCGCTCCTCTCGCGAGCTGCTGCCCCGGCTGGGCGGGCTCGTCGAGCGGGCCCGCGCGGCGGGCCTGACCAACGTGGTGCTGGCCGGGATGGGCGGCTCGTCGCTGGCGGCGGAGGTCATCTGCGCCACCGCCGACGTGCCGCTCACCGTGCTGGACACGACCGACCCCGGACAGGTGCGCCGCGCGCTGTCCGACCGGCTCGACGCCACGGTCGTGGTCGTGGCCAGCAAGAGCGGCTCCACCGTGGAGACCGACTGCCACCTGCGGATCTACGAGGAGCTGTTCGCGGAGGCGGGCATCGCGCCCGCGGACCGCGTCGTGGTCGTCACCGACCCGGGCTCGCCGCTGGAGAAGCGCGCCGCCGACGGCGGCTTCGAGCTGGTGCTCGCCCAGCCCGACGTGGGCGGGCGCTACTCGGCGCTGTCGGCGTTCGGGCTGGTGCCGAGCGCGCTGGCAGGGGCCGACGTGGAGCGGCTGCTCGACGACGCCCAGGAGGTGCTGCCGCTGCTGTCGCGCGACACCGGCAACCCCGGGCTCGACCTGGGGGCCGCGCTCGGCGGCGCGGCGCTGGCCGGGCGCGACAAGCTGCTGCTCGAGGACCAGCTCTCGGCGATCACGGGGCTGCCCGACTGGATCGAGCAGCTCGTCGCCGAGTCCACCGGCAAGCAGGGCAGGGGGATCTTGCCCGTCGTGGGCGCCGACCCCAACGAGTCCGGCGACGAGCTGGTCGTCGCCATCGAGACCGACCTCGGGGACGTGCGCGTGGACGGGCCGCTGGGCGCGCAGTTCCTGATCTGGGAGTACGCCACCGCCGTCGCGGGGCTGCTGCTGGAGATCGACCCGTTCGACCAGCCGAACGTGGCCGAGTCGAAGGAGAACACCGCGGCCCTGCTGGCGCTGCCCGACCTGCCGGCCGGCGCGCCGGCGTTCGTGGACGGCCCCGTCGAGGTGTACGGGTCCTCCACGGCCAGGGACCTGCCGGGGGTGTTCGCCGAGCTGCTGCGCGCGATACCGGCCGGCGGCTACCTGGCGATCATGGCTTATCTCGACCGGCTGGCCGCGTTCGACGCCCCGGTGCCCGACGGGGCCGATTTCGAGCAGATGACCGACGCGTGGATGTGGGCCGACGCGGCGACGCTGCGGCCGCTGCTCGCGCTCCGCACCGACCGGCCGGTGACCTTCGGGTGGGGGCCGCGGTACCTCCACTCGACCGGGCAATACCACAAGGGCGGGCCCCAGAACGGGGTGTTCCTGCAGATCACCGGGGCGGTGGCCGAGGACGTGCCGGTCCCCGGCAGGCCGTACACGCTGGGGCGGCTCCAGCTCGCCCAGGCGCTCGGCGACCTGGGGGCGCTCGAGACCCGCGGGCGGCCCGCCGTACGCCTGCATTTGACCGATCGCGCGGCGGGAGTCGCGCGCTTGCTCGCAGCCGCACAGGAGGCTTGAGATGACAGACCCGGCAGCACCCGCGGAGGAGGCCGCCGCCGTCGAGACCACGATGGCGGCCACTGTGGCCACCTCAGCCGCGGGCACCGCCACCACCGAGGAGGTGGTCGCCGCCAACCCGTTGCGCGATCCGCGTGACAAGCGGCTGCCCCGGGTGGCGGGACCTTGTGTGATGGTCTTGTTCGGCGTGACGGGTGACCTGGCCAAGCGAAAGCTGCTGCCGGCGATCTACGACCTGGGGAACCGGGGGCTGCTGCCGCCCGGCTTCTCGCTGGTCGGCTTCGCCCGGCGGGATTGGAAGGACCAGGATTTCGCCCAGTTGACGCACGACGCCGTCAAGGCGCATGCCCGGACGCCCTTCCGCGAGGAGGTCTGGAAGCAGATCCGCGAGGGCATCCATTTCGTACCAGGTGAGTTCTCGGACGACGGGGCGTTCGACGCGCTGGCCATGGCGCTCGCCGAGATCGACGAGACCCGGGGCACGGGCGGAAACTACGCTTTCTACCTGTCCGTGCCGCCGAAGTTCTTCCCCGTGGTGGTGGAGCAGCTCAAGCGGACCGGCCTGTCCGACGCGCCCGAGGGGTCGTGGCGGCGGGTGGTCATCGAGAAGCCGTTCGGGCACGACCTGAAGTCGGCGCACGAGCTGAACGAGATCACCACCTCGGCCTTCCCGGAGAGCTCGATCTTCCGGATCGACCACTACCTGGGCAAGGAGACCGTCCAGAACATCCTGGCGCTGCGCTTCGCCAACAACCTCTACGAGCCCATCTGGAACCGCGGCTTCGTCGACCACGTCCAGATCACGATGGCCGAGGACATCGGCATCGGCGGCCGGGCCGGCTACTACGACGGCATCGGCGCGGCCCGCGACGTGATCCAGAACCACCTGCTCCAGCTGCTCGCGCTGGTCGCGATGGAGGATCCGACCTCCTTCGACGCCTCGGCGCTGCGGCGGGAGAAGGAGAAGGTGCTCAAGGCCGTGCGGCTGCCCTCCAACCTGGCCCTGAACACCGCGCGCGGCCAGTACTCCGCGGGCTGGCAGGGCGGCGAGAAGGTGGTCGGCTACCTGCAGGAGGAGGGCATCCCGCCCGAGTCCAAGACCGACACGTACGCGGCCATCAAGCTGGAGATCGCAAACCGGCGGTGGGCGGGCGTGCCGTTCTACCTGCGCGCCGGCAAGCGCCTGGGCCGCCGGGTGACCGAGGTGGCCGTGGTGTTCCAGCGCGCGCCGCACCTGCCGTTCAGCAAGACCGACACCGAGATCCTGGGGCAGAACGCCCTGGTGATCAGGGTGCAGCCGGACGAGGGCATCACCGTCAGGTTCGGCAGCAAGGTCCCCGGCACCGCCATGGAGGTCCGCGACGTCTCCATGGACTTCGCCTACGGCGAGTCGTTCCTGGAGTCGTCTCCCGAGGCGTACGAGCGGCTGCTGCTCGACGTCATGATCGGTGACCCGCCGCTCTTCCCGCACCAGCGGGAGGTCGAGCTGTCGTGGAAGATCCTCGACCCGATCGAGGAGTTCTGGGCCACGCAGGGCCAGCCGGAGCCGTATGAGGCGGGCTCGTGGGGGCCGCCGTCCGCCGACGCGATGATGGCCCGCGACGGCCGGGTCTGGAGGAGACTCTAGTGACAACGTTCATGCTGGCGGACACGACGGCCGGCAAGATCTCGGCGCAGTTCACGCACCTGCGCCACCAGATGGGCGCGCCGGCCATCGGCATGGTGCTGACGCTCGTGGTGGTCTGCGAGGAGCGCCACCAGTACGACGCGCTGCGCGCCGCCACAGAGGCGGCCCGCGAGCACCCGTCGCGCATCATCGTCGTGATCAACCGCGAGCCGGAGGAGCAGAACAGGCTCGACGCCGAGCTGCGCATCGGCGAGTCCACGCCGGGCGAGGTCGTCGTCCTGCGCCTGTACGGCGAGCTGACCCAGCACGCCGACTCCGTGGTCAGCCCGCTCCTGCTGCCCGACACGCCGGTCGTGGTGTGGTGGCCGGGCGCGGCGCCCGACGCGCCGTCCCAGGACGCGGTCGGCGCCCTCGCCCAGCGCCGGATCACCGACGCCAGGGGCTTCGACCACGGCGGTGTCAAGTCGCTGGTGACCAGGGCCAAGGGGTACGCCCCTGGCGACACCGACCTGGCGTGGTCCAGGCTGACGCCGTGGCGCAGCCTGCTGGCGGCCGCGTTCGACCAGCCGGTGGGCAAGGTGCGCAAGGGCGTCGTGGAGGCCTCTCAGGGCAACCCGAGCGCGCCGCTGCTGGCCGCCTGGCTGTCGGAACGGCTCGGCGCCCCGATGAAGGTGGCCGAGTCCTCCGGCCCCGGGTTGACGGCCGTGCGCCTGCAGCTCAACGATGGAGAGCTGACCATCTCCAGGCACGACGCCCGGCTGGCCACGCTGTCGCGGCCCGGCCAGCCCGACCGCAACGTGGCCCTGGCCAGGCGGCAGACCTCGGAGCTGATGGCCGAGGAGCTGCGCAGGCTCGACAGCGACGAGATCTACGAGGCCGCGGTCAAGCGGTTCGCCCGGACGTACAAGGGGTGACCGGTGACCTCAATGGCTGAGAGAGTAGTGCCCGTGAGCGTTCCCAACGTAGTGGTCCACCGCGACGCCGACGTGCTGGCCAAGGCGGTGGCGGCGCGGATCATCACGCGGCTGGTCGACGTGCAGTCGGCCAAGGGTTCGGCGTCGATCGTGCTCACCGGCGGCACGGTCGGCATCGCGACGCTGGCGGCCATCGCCGCCACGCCCGCCCGTGACGCCGTGGACTGGCGCCGCCTGGACATCTGGTGGGGCGACGAGCGCTTCCTGCCCTCGGGCGACAAGGAGCGCAACGAGACCGGCGCCCGCGAGGCCCTGCTCGACCACGTGGACGTGGACCCGGAGCGGGTCCACGTCATGCGCGGCCCCGACTCGCGGATGACGGCGGAGGAGTCGGCCGAGTCCTACGCCGCCGAGCTGGCCAGGGCCGCCAGGCCCGAGGACCACGGCCCGGTGCCGAGCTTCGACGTGACGCTGCTCGGCATGGGCCCGGACGCCCATGTGGCGTCGCTGTTCCCCGGCATGCCCGCCCTGTACGACACCCGCTCGGTGGTGGCCGTGCACGGCGCGCCCAAGCCGCCGCCGACCCGCCTCTCGCTGACGCTGCCCGCCATCCAGACCTCGCGCGAGGTCTGGGTGGTGGCCGCCGGGGAGGAGAAGTCGGGCGCGGTACGCCTGGCGCTGTCGGAGTCCGGGCACGTCCAGGTGCCCGCGTCGGGGGCCAGGGGACGTGCGCGCACGCTGTTCCTGCTGGACCGGGCGGCGGCCGGCAAGATCCCGCCGGAGCTCGGCCGCATCTCGTCGCCCTGACTCCCGGCCTCCGTGCCGCTCGCCGGCCGCACCGGGGCCGGACCATGAACCGGCCCCGGTGCGGGCGCCTCAGGCTCCTTGGGCCGCCAGCAGGTCGTCGATCTCCTTGAGCAGCGCCTGCTTGCGCTCCTGCGCCAGGTAGGACGCCTGGACGCCGTTCCTGGCGAGCTGCGCGAGCTCTTTCTTGCCGAAGCCGAAGGTGTGCGCGGCCACCCGGTACTCCTCCGCCAGCGTCGTGGCGAACATGGGCGGGTCGTCGCTGTTGAGCGTCACGTACAGGCCCTCCTCCAGCATCCGCGGCAGCGGGTGCTCCTCGATGCGGGCGATCTGGCCCGTACGGAGATTGGAGGTGGGGCACACGTCCAGCGGGAGCTGGGTGTCGCGCAGGTGCGCGACCAGGCGCGGGTCGGCGAGGCAGTTGATGCCGTGGCCGATGCGCTCGGCGCCGTAGCCCTCGATGACCTCCCAGATCGTCTCAGGGCCGCTCATCTCGCCGCCGTGCGGGACGCTGTGGAGGCCCGCGGCGCGGGCGGCCGAGAACGCCGAACGGTATGCGTCCCGATATTTCGGGCGCTCCTGCTCGATGCCTCCGATGCCGAAACCTACCAGCGCGGCGGGAGGTTCCTGGAGGGCGTGCTCGACGGTCACCTTGGCGGCCTCCTCGCCGTACTCGCCGGGGATGTCGAAGATGTACGCCATCTCCACCCCGTGCTCGCTCAGCGAGCGGCGGGCGGCCAGGTCCAGAGCCTCGGTGACCTCGCGCATGGGCATGCCGACGATGTGGTGGGCGTACGGGGTCACCTGCAGCTCCACGTACCGGGCGCCCTGCGGGGCGAGGTCGCGGGCGAGGCCCAGGACGAGGGTGGCCACGTCCTCGGGCTCGCGGACGAGGGCGTTGACGGCCCGGTACACCTGCGCGAAGTGCGGGAAGTCGCGGAAGGTGTAGAAGCGGCGCAGCTCCTCCTCCGTCGAGGGCACGGGGCCGCCGGGGTGGCGGCGGGAGAGCTCGAGGACGGTGGGGACCGAGGCCGAGCCGACCAGGTGCACGTGGAGCTCGACCTTGGGCAGCGCGTCGATGAAGGCGTCGAGGGTCATGGCGACGACCCTAGGCGGCACATTTCCCGAAAAAACAGCGTTAGCACCGAAATTTCACAGCAAAATGTCAGGTTCGGCGTCCTGGGCTAAGCTGGGCTGCGTGACCAACGCCGAAGCGTACGATCGCGGCTTCGCCCAGCTGAGCGCCCACACCGTCGGCCCCCTCCTCGACCGGGCGTGCGCGCCCCGGCTGCTCGACGTCGGCTGCGGCACGGGCGTGGTCACCGCGGCGGCGCTCGCGTTAGGCGCCGAGGTCACCGCCGTGGACGTCAACCCGGTGATGCTGGAGCTGACCGCCCGCCGCCATCCGTACGCGACGACCCGCCAGGCCGCGCTTCCCGACCTGCCGTTCGAGGACGGGGAGTTTGACGCCGTAGCGGGAAATTTCATCATCAATCACGTGCCCGACACGGCCGAGGCGCTCAAGGAGCTCCACCGCGTGCTGCGCCCGGGCGGCACGCTCGCCCTGACCTGGTGGAAGTCCGACGAGATGACCGCCACGAACGTCTTCTCCGACGCCATCGCCGCCGCCGAGGTCCCCTACCAGCCTCCCGCCCGGCCGTTCACCGGCAACGACACGCCGCAGCGGTTCACGGAGCTGCTGGAGCAGGCGGGTTTCCAGGACGCGGCCGTGGAGACCCTGCGCTGGCGCCACCGGGTGGACCTCGCGACCTGGTGGACCGACATCGTGCAGGCCGGCGGCCCCCGCTTCGCGGTGATCGCGCGACAGCCGCCGGAGACCGTCGAGCGGATCAGGGCTCACTACATCAGGCTGGCCGCACCGTACGAGGAGGAGGGTTTCCCCGTGTGCGCCCACCTGGCGCACGCCACCCGCTGCCGCTGACTCCAGGAAAACCCCTTCTCAGCCCTTCGACCAGGCGGTCGCCAGCGGCATCAGTACCCCGTCGACCGACTCCGCGACGAACTCCGGGCCGAACGGCGGCCCGGCGAAGATCAGCCGATGCCACACCAGCGCCTCGGCCAGCGCGAAGAACCGCCCGGGATCGACCGGCCCGGCCAGCTCCCCGCGCGCCACGGCCCGCTCCAGCGGTTCGCGTACGGCGTCGAGGTCTCTCGTGCTCAGATGCGTGCGCAGCGTGCGCGCCAGCTCCTGGTGGGACAGCAACGTCGACGACAGGCCGATGATGAGCCCGTGCTTGCGCTCCACCGTCTCGCACAGGCTCCAGAAGACGGCGGCCAGGTCGCCGCGGAGCGAGCCGGTGTCGGCGCCCTGCGGCGCGTCGGTGTCGAATCGCCGGCAGATGACGTCCACCACGAGCTCCGGCTTGCCCGGCCAGCGCCGGTAGATGGTGGCCTTGCTGGCCTTGGCCCGCTTGGCGATCTGGTCGACCGACATCCGGTCGTAACCGACCTCCGACAGCAGCTCCATCGTGGCGTCGAGGATGGCCCTTTCGCGCTCGGGGTCGAGTGGAGCCACGTACACGTCCTTCTAGCTGTAGGCGATTTCCTGGAATCGTACGCCCGTCAGCTCGGCCGACACGTCCCAGAGCCTCCTGGCGAGCCCTTCCGACCTGGCCGCGGCCGACGGCGTGAGGAGCTTGAGCTTGGGGCCGACGAACTCGCCGCCGCGGACGTCCGGGGAGGTCGCGGCGTAGAGCGAGGGCAGCGCACCGGCCGCCGCCGACTTGAGGAACACGCCCACGAGGGGCTGTAGCGGCCCCACCTTGACGATGTTCGTGGCGGTGGCGCCCGGGTGACTGGCGACGCTCTTCAGGTCCGCACCGGCCTTCTCAGCGCGTCGCTGGAGTTCCAGAGTGAACAGCAGGTTGGCCAGCTTGGACCGTCCGTACGAGCTCATCCGGCCGTAACCGCGCTCCAGGGCGAGGTCGTCGAAGTCGATCTTTCCCCACGTGTGCGCGTCACTGGAGACGGTCACCACGCGGGCGCCGGGAGAGGCGAGCAGGTGCGGCAGCAGCAGGCCGGTGAGCGCGTAATGGCCCAGGTGGTTGGTGCCGAACTGCATCTCGAAGCCGTCCTTGGTCTCCTGCCTGGGGATCAGGCCGATGCCCGCGTTGTTGATCAGCAGATCGACCTTCTCCACGCCCTCGGCGAACCGCCTGACCGAGGCCAGGTCCGCCAGGTCGATGCGGCGGTACTCGACCTGGCCGCCGGGCACCTCCCGCTGGATCTCCGCGACGGCCGCGGCGCCCTTCTCCGGCGAGCGGGCCGCGACGACGACATGGGCGCCGTGCCTGGCCAGCTCCAGCGCGGTGGGGAGCCCGATGCCGCTGTTGGCGCCCGTCACGATGGCGGTCTTGCCGCTCAGGTCGGGCATGGAGTCGGGGGTCCAGCCAGTCATCGCCACTCCTTGGGTGCGTTTACCGCTGCCGGCCGCGAGCCGCTGGACGCGGCACACGGTGTACGAAACCGTTTCGTACACCCTAGCCTAGTCGCCCACGCGCGTGGCGCTCCTCGCGCCGCGTGACTTCGAGCCGCTGCTCGGCCTCGGCGAGCCGCTTGCGGGCCTTGGCCAGCTTCCGCTCCAGCCGGGCGACCCGCTCGGCGCGCTCGTCGTGCTTCTTGAGTGCGGCATCCAGCGCCTCCTGCCACTCCTTGTGCGCGGCCTCGGCCTCCTGGCGCTCCTTGGCCTTCCTGGCCTCGGCCTCCTCGCGCTCTCTCGCCTCCTCCTCCGGTGGCTTGCGCCTGGCGGGCCGCCCACGGGGGATGGGGGCGGGGGCGAAGCCGCTGTAGTTGAGGGGCTTGGCCAGGCGGCCTTCGCGCACCTGCGCGGCCGCGTCGGCGTCCACGACGGCGGCCTCCAGCGTCTGGTCCACCTCGGCCGCCGCCGCGGACGACAGGCCGCTGTCCTGCCTCGCCAGCCGGCCGGCCTTGGCCGTCACGTCGCCGCGGCGCCGGGTCAGCTCGGCCAGCGCGTCGGGGTCCTGCTCCTGCCAGGCGGCACGCAGCCGCTCCCCCACCTCGAGCAGCTCGGCCACTTCCCCAGGGTGCTCGCGGGCGAGCCGGTTCACGGCCCAGGCGGATACCGTCGGCTTGCGCAGCTTCGCGATCTCGCGCGCGAGCCGTACGTCGCCCGCTTCCTTCGCCGCACGGGCCTCGGCCTCGCGCGCGGCGGTGAACTCGGACGGCGGCAGCGCATATAGCCTGCCGGCCACCTCGTCAAGATCCACACAGGACAAATACCCCACATCCGCTGGTTTGTAGCGCATAGTGGAGGCAGTGGCAGTCGAACGGAGGCCCCCCGTGTTCGAACGCTTCACCGACCGCGCGCGCCGAGTCGTCGTCCTCGCCCAGGAGGAGGCGCGGATGATGAGCCACAACTACATCGGCACGGAGCACATCCTGCTCGGCCTCATCCACGAGGGCGAGGGCCTGGCCGCACTGGTGCTCGACGGCTGCGGCGTGGAGCTCGAGCACGTACGGGCCTTCGTCGAGCGCGAGACGGGCCGCGGCACCAAGTCGCCCGGCGGGCACATCCCGTTCACCGCGCGCGCCAAGAAGGTGCTGGAGCTGTCGCTGCGCGAGGCCCTGCAGCTGCGCCACAACTACATCGGCACCGAGCACATCCTGCTCGGGCTGATCAGGGAGGGCGAGGGGCTGGCCGCGCAGGCGCTCGTGGACGCGGGCGCGGATCTGGCGGACGTACGGCAGCGCCTGCTCGAACGCGCGGGGCGCGCCTCCAAGGAGCGCCCGAGCGAGATGTTCTTCGCGGGCGGCTCGGTGCTGGGCGACCGGCTCGCGCGGATCGAGGAGAGCCTGGAACGCATCGAACGCCACCTGGGCATCCAGCCGCCCGCCGACGGGAAACCCGCCGAGAAGTCCTCCGACGAGCCTGCCGGGAAGCCTTTCGACGAGCCTCCCTCGACGCCTACCGATGAGCCGCCGCCGGCCGAAGAGGGCCTGGGCTGACGCCTCTTCGGCGGGGTGTACCGGGGCCTAGGCCGACGCCAGCGCGCCGACCGGCAGCCTGGCCTCCATGACGCCCGGGTCCTCGGTGTAACCCAGCGTCGCGCCCAGCGAGATCAGCATCCTGCGCATCCTGGCGTTGTCGGACAGCATGGTGGCCCTGACCTCCGCGTACCCGAGATCGCGGGCGGCCCGCACGAGCATCCTGGCCATCGCCGTGCCCAGACCGCGCCCCTGCCAGCGGTCCTCGACCAGGAAGGCCATCTCGGCGATGCCGGGGTCGGGGGTGAACATGAGGTTGGCCATCCCCACGACCTGACCGTCGTGCCCGGCGACCAGCGAATGTGCCCTGTTCCTGTCACAGAGCCGGTCGAAGATACGCGCCGGCAGCGCGGGCATGGAGGTGAAGTAGCGGAACCTGCGCGACTCGGGCGAGCATCTGTCGTGCAGATCGCGTACGGCCTCGCGGTAGATCGAGGTGAGCGGGCGGACCGTGACCTCCGCGCCGTCGGCGAGCTTGATCGCGCGGTCGGCCGCGGCCTGCTCGGTGGCGGGCTGGGCGAGCCGGGCGAAGGAGGCCGCCCTGGCCGCCTCGGTCAGCGTGAACGGCAGCTCCGCGCGGCGCAGCCGTACCGCCCTCCTGGGGGCCACGGGGACGACGAGCTGGGTCGGGTCTGGAAGATCACTCACCGCTTCACCATAGATCCACCTGGCGTCGTCGGCGCGCAGCAACTCGGCCAGGAGCTCGGGCAGCCGCCACGGCATGGAACGCAGCCTGGAGGCCAGCAGCAGCGCCCTGGTGGGCTCGTCGGTCAGCTCGTGAGCGGTGGCGGGGACCACCTGGACCCGGCGGCCACCGGCCGCCTCCAGCGCCTCGCGCACCGTCTCGGGGTTGGCGGGGATGTCGGCGACGAACTCGTCGACGGTGCCGTCCGCGTCGGACTGCACGCTCAGGCCGAGGATGTTGCCGCCCCTGTCCGCCAGGGCCGCGGCGAGTGAGGCCAGCCGGCCGGGTCGCTCGTCCACCGTGGTGCGGATGCGCAAGAATCCCATGCCCAAGAGCATGCCTGGCGGCTGTTACGCAACCGCTAACGATGTGTTTCATCGCGTATTTCATCGCAAGAAGCCACGATTTATCCCCCTTTAGCCCTCTACATCACCCCGCCCGTACGCGCCCCCGCTGCCGCACCACAGCGCCACCCCCCGCTTGTCGCAGGTCACCGGGCCGGGCGGGAAGATGTACGGCGGGCTCGGCGTGCGCGAGCCGATCCACCGCTGAGAAAGGGAACCCCATGAACATCCTCTTCCGAGGAGGCCGCGTCCTCACTCCGAAGGGCGTGCTTTCCGAGGCCGTGCTGGTGAGCGATGGCGTGATCGCCGCGGTGGGCCCCGAGGGCGAGCTGGCCCGCCGCGCGCCGTCCCACGAGACGGTGGACCTGGACGGCGGCCTGCTGGTGCCGGGTTTCACGGACGCGCACATGCACCCGGTCCAGGCGGGCCTCGAACGGTCGAAGTGTGATTTGTCCGAACATTTCGGCCTTGACGAGTACATAGGCGTGATAGCCGACTATGCCGCGAAAAATCCTGGTAAGGAGTGGATCGATGGTGGTGGCTGGGACATGTCGGCGTTCCCCGGCGGCCTCCCCCACCGCGAGCAGCTCGACTTCCTCGACCGCCCCGCCTACCTCATCCAGCGTGACCACCACGCCGCCTGGGTCAACACCCGAGCCCTGCGCGAGGCCGGGATCACGAGGGACACGCCGGACCCGGCCGACGGCCGCATAGAGCGCGACGCCGCGGGCGAGCCCACCGGAGTCCTGCACGAGGGCGCGATGGACCTCGTCGGCCTGCTCACCCCCCGTCCGACCGCCCAGGACCTGGAGGACGCGCTGGCCGACGCGCAGGAGCACCTGTTCTCGCTGGGCATCACGGGCTGGCAGGACGCCATCGTGGGCTCCTACGCCGGTTCCCAGGACCAGCTGCCCACCTACCTGGCCGCGGCCCGCTCAGGCCGGCTCAGGGCGCGCGTGGTGGGCGCCCTGTGGTGGGACAGGACGCGCGGCCTGGACCAGATGGAGGAGCTGGTCGAACGCCGGGCCGCCGCCGAGGGCCTCGACCGTTTCACGGCCACCTCGGTCAAGATCATGCAGGACGGCATCACCGAGAACTTCACGGCCGCCACGCTGGAGCCGTACTGCCTGTGCGGCGGCACGGGCCTGTCGTACGTGGACCCGCAGAAGCTCAAGGAGTACGTCGCCGAACTGGACCGGCTCGGCTTCCAGGTGCACTTCCACGCCATCGGCGAGCGGGCCGTGCGCGAGGCCCTGGACAGCTTCGAGGGCACGAACCCCGGCAACCGGCACCACATCGCCCACCTGCAGATCATCGAGCCGTCGGACGTGCCGCGCTTCGCCGCCCTGGGCGTCACCGCCAACCTGCAGCCGCTGTGGGCCACGCACCACGCCCAGATGGACGAGCTGACGCTGCCGTACCTGGGAGAGCCGCGCTCGTCCTGGCAGTACCCGTTCGCGGACCTGCTGGCGCACGGCACCCGCTTCTGCGCGGGCAGCGACTGGCCGGTCTCCAACGCCGACCCCATCCAGGGCATGCACGTCGCGGTCAACCGCACCGAGCCGGGCGACTCGGTGCACGCGAGCTACCCGACCGCGCAGACCCCGTTCCTGCCCGGCCAGCGCATCGACCTGGCCACGGCCATGACCGCGTACACGGAGGGCTCGGCCTGGATCAACCGCTCCCCCGCCGGCGCCCTGGAGCCGGGCCGGCCGGCCGACCTGGTGGTGCTGGACCGCGACCCATTCGAGCTCCCGCCCGGCGACATCTGGACGACGCGGACGCGCATGACGTTCGTGGACGGCGACGCGGTCTACGAGCGCCGCTGAGCGTCCCGGAAACGGCGAAAGGGCCTCGGCAACCCGAGGCCCTTTCCCCGAATCCGGTCACTACCAGGGGGACTTGTTGTTACGCAGGCGCTCCAGTGCCTCCTCGAGGATCGCCTTGCCGTCCTTGTCGCTCCTGCGCTCCTTCACGTAGGCAAGATGCGTCTTGTACGGCTCGTTCTTCGGCGGGGCAGGTGGGGCCGACTCGTCCTGTCCGGCAGGAAGGCCACAACGTGGGCAGTCCCACAGTTCGGGGACCGCCGCGTCGCTGGCGAAACTGGGGCGCGTCTCGTGCATGTTGGCGCACCAGAACGAGACCCGCACTCTCGGAGCTGCCTCGCCGCGCTCGGCCTCCCCCATAGGGCCGGCGCCGACTCGGCTGCCACGGATCGCGTTGCCACTACCCACGGATGAACTCCTCGCTCGATCGCCCCGCGCGCAGACACGGGGGGAGAATCACTGTCACGCGTTAACTTGTTGCTCAGGGCTTCATGAGCAAGCCGAGAGCGATGATGCAGACGAACCAGATGGTGCCCGTGATGACGGTCAGCCGGTCGAGGTTGCGCTCCACCACCGAGGAACCACCGAAGTTCGACGAGAAACCGCCGCCGAACATGTCAGACAGGCCGCCACCCTTGCCCTTGTGGAGCAGCACGAGCAGGATCATGAGACCGCTCGCCAGGATGAGGGCGATGGAGATTCCGATTTCCACGGTATGCCTGTTCCTTCAATGCTTTGTTACGCGTGACGATTCAGACTTGCCTTCTGAGGGTACGGCCTGCTGTCAAGTCGCACCCCCAGAACGACTCAGTTAGCCTGGCATACCGTAGAAACGGCAGATCTTCGCGAACTCCCCGGCGTCGATGCTGGCGCCGCCCACGAGCGCGCCGTCGACATCAGGTTGTGCCATGATCCCTGCGATATTGCCTGACTTGACCGAGCCTCCGTAAAGGATACGGACGCCGGAGGCCACTTCGGGGTCGTAGAGCTCAGCGAGTCTGACTCGCAGCGCGCCACACACCTCCTGGGCGTCCTCCGGGGTGGCCACCTCGCCGGTGCCGATCGCCCACACCGGCTCGTAGGCCACCACTATCGATTTTGCCTGCTCGGCGGTGATTTTGCGCAGCGCGGCGTCGAGTTGACCGAGACTGTGCGCGATGTGGCCGCCCTCTTGGCGTACCGCCAGGCCCTCTCCGACACAGAGGATCGGGGTGAGCGAGTGGCGGTAGGCGGCCTGCACCTTGGCGTTGACCAGGTCGTCGTCCTCGCCGTGGTACTGCCGGCGCTCGGAGTGGCCCACGATGGTGTACGTGCAGCCCAGCTTGGCCAGCATGGCGCCCGAGATCTCACCGGTGTAGGCGCCCGCGTCGTACTGCGACAGGTCCTGGGCGCCGTACACGATCCTGAGCTTGTCGCCGTCGACCAGCGTCTGCACGCTGCGCAGATCGGTGAACGGCGGCAGGACGGCGACGTCGACCTTGTCGAAGTCCTTGTCGTTGAGCGCGAAGGCGAGCTTCTGGACCAGCGCGATGGCCTCGAGATGGTTGAGGTTCATCTTCCAGTTGCCGGCCATAAGGGGCTTACGCGTGCTCATGGTCACTCAGTCCTCCAAGGCCGCGAGTCCGGGAAGGGTCTTGCCCTCAAGGTATTCGAGGCTGGCCCCGCCGCCGGTGGAGATGTGCGAGAAACCGTCCTCGGGGAGTCCCAGCTTCCGCACGGCGGCCGCCGAGTCGCCCCCGCCCACCACGGTGAAGGCCCCGTCGCTGCTGGTACGGGCGATCAGCGCCTCGGCCACCGCCCTGGTGCCGCCGGAGAACGCGTCGAACTCGAACACGCCCATGGGGCCGTTCCAGAAGACGGTCCCGGCGTCGGCCAGCTTGGAGGCGAACAGCTCGCGCGTCTTGGGCCCGATGTCGAGCCCCTCGCGGTCGGCCGGGATCGCCGTGGCCTCGACCACGTCGTGCTCAGCGTCCGGCGCGAACGTGGCCGCCGCCAGGATGTCGACGGGCAGCACCAGCTCGACGCCGCGCTCGGCGGCCTCGTTGAGGAAGCCGCGCACCTGGTCGAGCTGGTCCTCCTGGAGCAGCGACTTGCCGACCTCGTGGCCCTGGGCCTTGAGGAAGGTGTACGCCATGCCGCCGCCGATCAGCAGCCGGTCGACCTTGGTCAGCAGGTTGGCGATGACGCCGAGCTTGTCGGAGACCTTGGCGCCGCCCAGCACCACGGCATAGGGCCGCTCGGGGCTCTCGGTCAGCTTCTTCAGCACCTCGACCTCGGCCATGACCAGGCCGCCCGCCGCATGCGGCAGCAGCTTGGGCACGTCGTAGACGCTGGCGTGCTTGCGGTGCACCGCGCCGAACCCGTCGCCCACGTAGAGCTCGGCCAGACCGGCCAGCTTCTCCGCGAACGCGCCCCGCTCGGCGTCGTCCTTGGACTCCTCGCCCGGCTCGTAGCGCAGGTTCTCCAGCAGCGCCACCTGGCCGTCCTGGAGCTGCTCCACAGTGCTCTTGGCGCTGTCGCCGACCACGTCGGCGGCGAAGGCGACCTCCTGGCCGAGCAACTCGCCCAGGCGCCCGGCCACCGGCCTGAGCGAGTATTTCGGCTCGGCCTTGCCCTTGGGCCTGCCCAAGTGGGCACAGACGACGACCTTGGCGCCCCGGTCCACCAGCGTCCTGATCGTCGGCACCGACGCCCGGATGCGGCCGTCGTCGGTGATCGTCTCCCCGTCGAGGGGGACGTTGAGGTCGGCGCGCACGAGCACGCGCCGCCCCTTCACGTCGAGATCGTCGAGCGTGCGCATGCTCATACTCCTGTTCATGGCCTCTGCTCCGCAGAGGCAGGCTCGGTCGCTGGGGAGCCGTCGCCTTCCCTCGTCACTCCGGTCGCTACGCTCCCTGCGTTCCTCAGTCCAGGCGACGGCGCTCCCTCGCGGGTCCATGGCCTCTGCTCCGCAGAGGCGGGCTCGGTCCGTGGCCTTCACTCCGAGAAGGCGGCTCGCTCCCCTGGAGCCGCCGCCTTCTCTCGCGGGCTCATGCCCTCACTACGTCAAGGCGCACCCGGTCGCTCGGACCCGCTGGATCAGAGGTCGCGGCCGACCAGCTCGATCAGGTCGGCGAGGCGGTTGGAGTAGCCCCACTCGTTGTCGTACCAGCCGACGACCTTGACCTGGTTGCCGATCACCTTGGTGAGGCCGGCGTCGAAGATGCACGAGGCCGGGTCGGTGACGATGTCGGAGGAGACGATCTCGTCCTCGGTGTAGCTCAGGATGCCCTTGAGCGGGCCGTCGGCGGCGGCCTTGACCGCGGCGTTGACCTCCTCGACGGTGACCTCGCGGCTCACGTCGACGGTGAGGTCGGTGGCCGAGCCGGTGGGGATCGGCACGCGCATGGCGAAGCCGTCGAGCTTGCCCTTGAGCTCGGGCAGGACCAGGCCGATGGCCTTGGCGGCGCCCGTCGAGGTGGGCACCACATTGAGCGCGGCGGCGCGGGCGCGACGCAGGTCCTTGTGCGGGCCGTCCTGCAGGTTCTGGTCCTGCGTGTAGGCGTGGATGGTGGTCATCAGACCCTTCTCGATGGTGAAGGTGTCGTGGAGGACCTTGGCCATCGGCGCCAGGCAGTTGGTGGTGCAGGAGGCGTTGGAGATGATGGTGTGGCTGGCCGGGTCGTAGGACTTCTCGTTGACGCCCATCACGATGGTGACGTCCTCGTTCTTCGCCGGGGCGGAGATGATGACCTTCTTCGCGCCGTTCTCGGCGTGCACCTTGGCCTTGTTGGCGTCAGTGAACAGACCCGTCGACTCCACGACCACGTCGACACCGAGGTCGCCCCAGGGCAGCTTGCCCGGGTCGCGCTCCTCGAAGACCTTGATCGCCTTGCCGTCGACGGTGATCTCGTCGCTGGAGGCCTTCACCTCATACGGCAGACGGCCCAGGATGCTGTCGTACTTGAGCAGGTGAGCGAGCGTCGCGTTGTCGGTCAGGTCGTTGACCGCGACGATCTCGATGTCCTTGCCGCTGGCGGCCACAGCGCGCCAGAAGTTGCGGCCGATGCGGCCGAAGCCGTTGACGCCTACGCGGATGCTCACGGAAACCGATCTCCTCGAACCAGATGGCGGGCTGAAACCTCAACCACGAACCTTATCGGACCTAAATTGGTTTAGACCACTGGAGGTACCCACTCTGAATCGGCGTTCAGGAGGCACGTTTTGCGACGGTCGAGTAAAGTGCCCGACTCATCGATGTAAATTCGTGCATTCTCTGGGGGCTGAGATGTCACATAAGCGGTCCGGCCTGCTGCCGGGGCTGGTCACCGGGCTGATCGCCGCGCTGGTCTGCGCGGCGGCCTTGGGGGCGGCCGTCCTGTTCCAGACCCGCCTTCCCGCCGCCGTCACGACGTTCGGGAACGGCCACCCTCTGTCGCTCGTTTCGTCCCTCGCGATCGCTCTCATCGTCGTCCTGGCGATAGGCGCGGTACGCCCCCGCAGCGTCATCCTGGTCCCCGTGGCAGCCCTGTACGCGGGCGGAGCCGTGGCGGCAGGCCAGATCGCGGGATCCTCCATCATGATCGGCGCCACCCTGCGCACCCCGCCCGCCGAGCGCGGCCCCGCGGACCTGGCCGACATCACCCTGGACAACTTCTCCGCCGGCCTCCCCTACGCGCCGTCGCTCTACCGGGACCCCCTGTCGGAGACGTGGGCCGCCTGGCTCTACATCGGCGTGGCCGCCCTGGCGGCCCTCGTCCTGCTCACCCTACGTGTAACCCGCGTCCGCCGGGCGCAGCGCGCCCTGGCGGCCGGGGAGGCGTCGGCGGAGGAGCCCGAGTACCGCGCTCCGTTCGAACCCGCCCAGGCCCCGACCCCGAAGGCGACAGCGGACCTGTTCACTCCCCGCAAGCCCGCCAACAAGGACTGAGCCGCACCGGCCGGGCCTACCGGGGACGTCCGGAACGGCGTGCCGCTTCTACCGGAGCCCCCACGGCCGGCGAACCGACGGCCGTGGGGACGGTCAAGGCGGCCACGGAGCCGGCCCAGAATGCGCGTCGTCACGGCGACCGGCCCGTGAGCCTTCACGACCGGCCATGACGGACGGCAACCCACGTCGGCGCGTGCGGCCCACCGTGCGCAGCCGTACAGGATGAAGGTTTTCATGGGACGCGGCCCAGCGTCCGCGACCACAGCTCATGAGGGGGCGCCCACCGTCCGCGACCACAACTCACGAGGTGGGCGCCCCACCATCCACGACCATAAGCGCCCCAACGCGCGCAACCGCACATACGAACTCGGCGCGCCCCAGCCCAGATCGGCGCGGCACACCGGGCCGCCGCACGGGATCAGCCGGAACAGACGGGGGACGCGGCGCCCGTCAGGGGGCGAGCATGTCGACGGTGAGGTTGGCCTCGGTGTTGGGGATCCCCAGGTCGGAGGCGCGCTTGTCGGCCATGGCGAGCAGGCGGCGGATGCGTCCCGCGATGGCGTCCTTGGTCAGCGGCGGGTCGGCGATCTGCCCCAGCTCCTCCAAGGACGCCTGCTTGTGCTCCACCCGCAGCCGCCCGGCCACCACCAGGTGATCCGGCGCCTCCTCCCCGAGGATCTCCAGCGCCCGCTGCACCCGTGCCCCGGCCGCGACCGCCGCGCGGGCCGAGCGCCGCAGGTTGGCGTCGTCGAAGTTGGCCAGCCGGTTGGCGGTGGCGCGCACCTCCCGGCGCATCCGGCGCTCTTCCCAGGCCAGCACGCTGTCGTGCGCCCCCAACCGGGTGAGCAGCGCGCTGATCGCGTCGCCGTCACGCACCACGACGCGGTCCACTCCGCGCACCTCACGCGCCTTGGCGTGGATCTTCAGGCGCCGGGCGGAGCCCACCAGCGCGAGCGCCGCCTCCGGGCCCGGGCACGTCACCTCGAGCGACATCGAGCGGCCCGGCTCGGTGAGGGAGCCGTGCGCCAGGAACGCGCCACGCCAGGCGGCCTCGGCGTCGCAGGCGGCACCCGCCACGACCTGGCGCGGCAGGCCGCGCACCGGGCGGCCGTGGTTGTCGATCAGGCCCGTCTGCCGGGCCAGTGCCTCGCCGTCGCGGTAGACGCGTACGACGTAGCGCGAGCCCTTACGCAACCCGGCGGGCGCCAGCACGAGAACCTCGGCCTTGTGCCCGAACACCTCACCGATGTCCTTGATCAGCCGCCGCGCGGTGGCGTTGGTGTCGAGCTCGGCCTCGATCACGATCCGCCCGCCCACCAGGTGGAGGCCGCTCGCGAACCGCAGCAGTGTCGAAACCTCCGCCTTACGGCAGCACGGCTTCAGCACCGGCAGGCGACTCAGCTCGTCCTTCACCACACCTGTCATGGCCATGCGTTAGTCCTCTCCCCCATTCAGACCGGCTCTCAGCAGTCTCTCGCACCTTCGCACCACGCCGGCCAGGATCAACGCTTCTGGAGGAAAATCTCGTCCAGGACGGAGGCAAGACGTCGTGGGTCATGCCTCGGCGAGCCGTCGGCGGCTGCCACGTCGGCCATGACGAGCCGGGCGCCGAGCGCCCCGGCCGCCTTCTCCAGCGCGCCCGGGTCGTCCACCACTCCGGTGTCGGCGAGTACGACGTCGATCGCCAGGTCAGGCGCGTGCTGTCTGAGCACCTCCAGGTGTTGCTGAGGGGAGAAGCCATCGGTCTCGCCCGACTGGGGCGCCAGGTTGAGCGTGACGAGCCGCTTGGCCTTGGTCGCGTGCAGCGCCCTCGCGAGCTCGGGCACCTTGAGGTGGGGCAGCACGCTGGTGAACCACGACCCCGGCCCGAACACCAACCAGTCGGCCTCCTCCACCGCCTCGACCGCCTCCGGCCGCGCGGGCGGGTCCTCGGGCACGAGGGAGATCGCCTGCACGCGTCCGGGCGTCAGCGCGCAGGCCACCTGCCCGCGTACGGTCGAGGTGACGCCGTCGAGC
The DNA here is from genome assembly GCF_040654115.1 of Nonomuraea sp. NPDC050786. NCBI lineage: Bacteria > Bacillati > Actinomycetota > Actinomycetes > Streptosporangiales > Streptosporangiaceae > Nonomuraea > Nonomuraea sp. NPDC050786. The sequence goes on along the minus strand of NZ_JBFAHJ010000025.1, from coordinate 32,270 downwards.
TCGACCTCTGCCACGATGTCGAGCGGCACCGACGCCATCGGCAGCACGCGGCCGTGCGCGCCCAGCAGCCGGCCGACCCAGTCGAGCCCGGCCACGGGGTCGCCGAGCAGCTCCCACAGGGCGACGATGAGCAGGTTGCCGACGGCGTGCCCGTGCAGCTCGCCCTCGCTGCGGAAGCGGTGCTGCACGACCTCGCTCCAGGTGCTGCCCCACTCGTCGTCGCCGCACAGCGCGGCGAGCGCCATCCGCAGGTCGCCGGGTGGCAGCACGCCGAGCTCGCGCCGCAGCCGCCCGCTGGACCCGCCGTCGTCGGCGACGGTCACCACGGCCGTGAGCCGGTCGGTCACCATCCTTAACGCGGACAGGGACGCGTAGAGCCCGTGCCCGCCGCCCAGTGCCACGACGTGCGGCCCGAACCCCGAGAACCCCTTCGGGGCCACCTCACGCTCTCCCGGCTCCGGACTCGCCTCAGCCGGCCGCGAAAGCCGCACCGGGCACACGCCACCACCGGCCACCTCCGCGGCCGGACCGCCTGCGCGTACGTCATGCACACCCGGCCGCGCGAGCTCCGCAGGAGCCGGGCGGACATCGGGCGCGTCGCTGGCCGGCAGACAGGGATCGCTCCCGTCCCTGGCCGGCAGGCGGGGATCGCTCCCGTCCGTGACCGGCAGGCGGGGATCGCGACCGGCGCCGGCCGGAGCCCTCTCTACCGGATCCGGCGAACCCGCCGCCGCGCCGCCGCCTTCATCGGTCACTCCCGCCCCACATCCCGATGGCTCACCTGGACCTCCATGTCACGGTCATGCAGGCGGGCGGCGAGCTGCTCGGCCATGGCCACGCTGCGGTGCTTGCCTCCCGTGCAGCCCACCGCCAGCGTCGCGTAGCTCTTGCCTTCGCGGGCGTATCCGGCGGCGACCACCTGCAGGACCTCCTCGTACCCGTCGAGGAACTCCTTGGCCCCCGGCTGCCCCAGCACGTAGTCGCTCACCGGCGCGTCGAGCCCGGTCATCGGCCGCAGCTCGGGCACCCAGTGCGGGTTGGGCAGGAACCGGCAGTCGACCACGAGATCGGCATCCACCGGCAGGCCGTACTTGAACCCGAAGGACACGATGTTGAGCCGCAGCCCCGGCCGGTCCTCACCGCCGAAGTACGCGACGATCTTGTTACGCAGGTCGTGGACGTTGTGCGAGGAGGTGTCGATCACCAGGTCGGCGTTGGCCCTGACCTCCCGCAGGATGCCCCGCTCGCGGGTGATCCCGTCGACGAGCCGCCCCTCCCCCTGGAGGGGGTGCGGCCTGCGGACGTTCTCGAACCTGCGCACCAGCTCCTCGTCGCTGGCCTCCAGGAACACCACCCGGACCCGCACGCCGCGCCCTTCGAGCTCCTCGATGGCGGCGTTGAGGTCGGTGGTGAAAGCCAGGCTGCGGACGTCCACGACGGCCGCCACCTTGTCGGCGGCCAGCTTGACCTTGCCTGCCTCCTCCGCCATCGCGAACAGCAGCCCGGGCGGCAGGTTGTCGATGACGAACCAGCCCAGGTCCTCGAGAGCTTTGGCGGCTGTGCTGCGCCCCGCCCCTGACATGCCGGTGACGATGACGAACGCCGGCTCCGTGCTCATTTCCTCTCTCCGTCCCGCGCGCCCTGCCGGGGCGCACCACCATAGCGGAGGCCCCCGGACACGCCCTGGCGTCCTGGCGAGATCAAGGTGACTCTCCCTTCAGCGTCGACACGATGACCTCGGCGATGGACGGGCCGATGCCTGGAACCTCGCAGATCTCCGCGGCAGTGGCCTCGCGTAGTTTCTTCACGGAGCCGAAGTGCTTGAGCAGCGCCTGCCTGCGCGCCGGCCCGAGGCCCGGCACGCTGTCGAGCGCGCTCTCCTTCACCGTCTTGGACCTCTTGGACCGATGGTAGGTGATGGCGAACCTGTGTGCTTCGTCCCGCACGCGTTGCAACAGGTAGAGACCTTCACTTGAACGAGGCATGATCACCGGCTGGTCGTCGCCGGGCAGCCACACCTCCTCCAGCCGCTTGGCCAGCCCGCAGACCGCCACGTCGTCGATGCCCAGCTCGTCGAGCGCCCGCTGCGCGGCCGCCGCCTGGGGGCCCGCGCCGTCGACGACGACAAGGTTGGGCGGATAGGCGAACTTGCGCGGCTTGCCCGTCTCAGGGTCGATGGGGCCGTGGCCGCTGTCGTCGTCGGGGGCCAGCTCGCCGGTGGCCGAGCGCTCCTCGAGGTAGCGGCGGAACCGCCGCGTGATCACCTCGTGGATCGACGCGACGTCGCCCTCCTTGCTCTTGACGGCGAAGCGCCGGTATTCGCTCTTGCGCGCCAGGCCGTCCTCGAAGACCACCATCGACGCCACGACGTTCTCGCCCTGCAGGTGGGAGACGTCGTAGCACTCCATGCGCAGCGGCGCCTGGTCGAGGTCGAGCGCGTCGGCGATCTCCTGCAGCGCCTTGCTGCGGGTGGTCAGGTCGCTGGCGCGACGGATCTTGTGCTGGGCGAGCGACTCCTTGGCGTTGCGCTCGACGGTCTCCATCAGCGCTCGCTTGTCGCCACGCTGGGGCACGCGCACCTCGACGCGGGCGCGGCGCTGCTCGGTCAGCAGCTCGGCGACGGCCTCGCAGTCGGGCGGCAGCGCGGGCACGAGAACCTCGCGCGGCATCGCGTCGGGGCTCGCCTCGGCGTACATCTGGAGGAGGAACTGCTCGACCAGCGCGCCGGGCGAGGTCTCCTCGACCTTGTCGACCACCCATCCGCGCTGGCCGCGGATGCGGCCGCCGCGCACGTAGAAGACCTGCACGGCGGCTTCGAGCGGGTCCTCGGCCAGCGCGATCACGTCGGCGTCGGTGCCCTCGCCGAGCACCACGGCCTGCTTCTCCAGCGCCCGCTGCAGCGCCTGGATGTCGTCGCGGAGCCGGGCCGCGCGCTCGTACTCCTGCTCCGCGGCCGCGTCGCGCATGTCCTTCTCGAGGCGCTTGATGAAGCGGCTGGTGTTGCCCGCCATGAAGTCGCAGAAGTCCTCGGCCAGCTCGCGGTGCTCCTCCGGGGTGACCCGGCCGACGCAGGGCGCCGAGCACTTGTCGATGTAGCCGAGCAGGCACGGGCGGCCGATCTGGCCGGCCCGCTTGAACACCCCGGCGCTGCACGTGCGCACCGGGAAGACCCGCAGCAGCAGGTCGACGGTCTCGCGGATGGCCCACGCGTGGGAGTAGGGGCCGAAGTAGCGCGTGCCCTTGCGCTTGGCCCCGCGCATGACCTGCACGCGCGGGAAGTCCTCGCCCATGGTGACCGCGAGATAGGGGTAGGACTTGTCGTCGCGGTATTTCACGTTGAAGCGCGGGTCGAACTCCTTGATCCAGGAGTATTCGAGCTGCAGCGCCTCGACCTCGGTGCCGACGACGGTCCAGTCGACGTCCGCGGCCGTGGTCAGCATCGACTGGGTGCGCGGGTGGAGCGCGGAGAAGTCGGCGAAGTAGGAGTTGAGCCGCTGGCGCAGGCTCTTGGCCTTGCCGACGTAGATCACCCGGCCGTGCGCGTCCCTGAACCGGTAGACCCCGGGGGAATCGGGGATCGAACCCGGCTTGGGCCGGAAACTCAAGGGGCTGCCCGCTGATCTCGCCACGTTCAAAGCCTAGTAGCCCGCACCGACAAGGTGACCCGCCGCGCCTTCCCACCGGCGCGACGGGCCTCCCGGGCATGCCCGGCTACGCGAGCGTGATCTGGTCGCCCTCTACCTTGATCTGCTGCGCGGGCAGCGGTTTGCCGGCCGGTCCCGCCTTGACCGAGCCGTCCGCGATGGCGAACTTGCTGCCATGGCACGGGCAGACGATCAGGCCGTCCGAGACGTTGCCGACCGTGCACCCATTGTGCGTGCACACGGCGCTGAACGCCTTGAACTCGCCCGACGTGGGCTGGGTGACCACGATCTTCTGCTCCTTGAAGACCGTGCCGCCGCCGACGGGGATATCGGCGGTCTTGGCCAGCGCGCCACCGGCCGGCGCGCCGGACTGCGGCGCGCTCGACCCGGCGGCCGCGGGCTGTGTGCTATCTGTGCTGCCGCCGCAGGCGGTGAGCGCCAGCGCCAGGCCGCCCGCTCCGACACCGGCGATCACGGTACGGCGACTACGAAGGTCATCTCCCATGTGCTCACCCAACCGCATGCGGGTGAGAATTTCATGAGACACGGCCTATCCGAGCCGGATCTTGTCCCCGTCGACCGTTATCTTCTTCTCCGCCAGCGGCTCGCTGGCCGGCCCGTTCGCGACGGAGCCGTCGTTGATGTTGAACTTGCTGCCGTGACACGGGCAGTTGATCGTCTTGTTGGAGACGCTGGCCACCGTGCAGCCCTGGTGGGTGCAGACCGCCGTGAAGGCCTTGAACTCGCCCGCGCTCGGCTGCGTGACCACGATCTTCTCGTTCTCGAAGACCTTCCCGCCGCCCTCGGGGATGTCGGCGGTGTCGGCCAGCGCCTTGCTCTTCGACGCCGTCTTCTTTTTCTTCGGTGCCGACGACTCCGAGGGCTGCTCCGCCGGCGGCTCCGCACTCGCCTCCGTCGTCGGCGAACCGTAGCTCGCACATGCCGTCAGAACCGCCGCGAGCCCGGCGCCTCCTGCGCCCAGGACCACCGTCCGGCGCGTCGTATCCGTCATCGTGCGTTCCTCCCAGATTGACTTTCACTTCAGGTACGGCCGGCGCCCACGCACCGGTTCAGCGTGCCCGAGCCCAATCCGGTTCTCCATGCATAAGTACGCGTTCAGGCGACCACGATGCCGTCGCCTTCGACCTTCACCTTGTAGGAGGCCAGCGGGGCGGTGGCGGGCCCCTTGGTGGCCTTGCCGCTGTCGGCGGAGAACTCGCTGCCGTGGCAGGCGCACCTGATGACGTTCTCCTTGGGCGCGCTGACCGCGCAGCCCTTGTGCGTGCACACCGAGCTGAACGCCTTGTAGACACCCTGCGTGGGCTGCGTCACCACGACCTGCAGGTCCTCGATCACCGTGCCCCCGCCCACGGGCACGTCGGCCGTCTTGGCGATGACCCTGCCCTTGAGGCTCGGCTGGGCCTTGGTCTCTCCCCCGCCGCACCCGGCCAGCGCCAGCCCGCACACCGAGATCCCGGCCGCGCCCAGCACCTCGCGCCGCCCGAACCCGTTTTCGGGCATGGCTCCGCCCCGCTCCGTAACCGTCATGATGTGCCGACCTTCCCCGTCGCCGCTGACCCACTGCAGGCCAGGCCGTTACCGACACCCAACTTTATTGGCGGCACCCCTCGGTCCGATCGGCGGGTGGCGGGCCGCAGGGCCGCCGCCACCCGTGCACCACCGGATCGGCCACGCCGGTGACAGCGTGGTCAGCGAGCGGTAGGCGGGCGGTCAGCGGCGGCGCCGACCCTACGCGTATGACTGTTACGACAGAACGCCCGCCTGCCTCCCCGTCCAAGCCTCGCTGGTGGCGGCGGCCCTGGGTGGCTCCACTGGCGGTGGTGTCGGCCGTGTTCGTCGCGTACTCGCTGCCGCCGTACCTGTCCCTGGACCCAGCCCAGTCCCGGGTGCCTGCTCCGGACTTCTTCCCGCCGCACTTCGTGGTGCTCTCCCTGCACGTGATCTTCGGCTCGATCGCGATGATCACGTGCTGCCTGCAGGTCTGGCCCTGGTTCCGCGGACGTTACCCGCGCGCGCACCGGATGATCGGCCGCGTCTACGTCTTCGGCGGCTGCGTCCCGAGCGGCCTGCTGGGGCTGGTGGTCGGCATGACCACGCCGTTCTTCGGCCCGGTGACGGCGACCAGCGGCGTCGTGCTGGCGACCGTCTGGGTGGGCTGCACGCTGGCGGGCTGGCGGATGGCCAGGCAGCGCAGATTCGTCGACCACCGCCGATGGATGATCCGCAGCTTCGCCCTGACCATGTCCATCATCACGAACCGCCTCTGGGGCGCCGTGTTCGTCATCACCCTGTCGCCGCAGCTGGACACGACCTTCCACGGCGACCAGGCGTTCCTGATCAGCACGGTGGCGGCAATGAGCGCGTGGCTGGGCTGGGTGCTGCCGCTGCTGGTGGCCGAGTGGTGGCTGGAGCGCGGCGACGCCGCCAGGCGCCGCGCCCGCGCCACCACCCGCTGACCACACCGCGCCACGGCGGGGTGGCGCGACGGCTCAGAAGGCGAGAATCTTCCGCAGGAAGCGCCCCGTGTGGCTCTCGTCCACCAGCGCGACCTCCTCGGGCGTCCCGCTGGCGACCAGCGTCCCGCCCCGGGAGCCGCCCTCCGGCCCCATGTCGATGATCCAGTCGGCCGTCTTGATCACATCGAGGTTGTGCTCGATGACGATCACCGTGTTGCCGCCGTCCACGAGCCGCCCGAGCACGCCCAGCAGGCGCCGGATGTCCTCGAAGTGCAGGCCGGTGGTCGGCTCGTCCAGCACGTAGATGGTCCGCCCCGTCTGCCGCCGCTGCAGCTCCGAGGCGAGCTTGACCCGCTGCGCCTCACCGCCGGAGAGCGTGGTGGCGGGCTGCCCGAGCCGTACGTAGCCCAGGCCCACGTCGTGGAGCGTCTGCAGGTGGCGCTTGATCGCGGGGATCGCCTCGAAGAAGCCCAGGGCCTCCTCGATCGGCATGTCGAGCACCTCGGAGATCGTCTTGCCCTTGTAGTGGACCTCCAGCGTCTCCCGGTTGTAGCGGGCGCCGTGGCAGACCTCACAGGGGACGTAGACGTCCGGCAGGAAGTTCATCTCGATCTTGATGGTGCCGTCGCCCGCGCACGCCTCACAGCGCCCGCCCTTGACGTTGAAGCTGAAGCGCCCGGGCTGGTAGCCGCGCACCTTCGCCTCGGTCGTGGCCGCGAACAGCTTGCGGACGTGGTCGAAGACGCCGGTGTACGTGGCCGGGTTGGAGCGGGGGGTGCGGCCGATCGGCGACTGGTCGACATGGACGACCTTGTCCACGTGGTCCATGCCGTTGATGCGCGAGTGCCGCCCCGGCACGGTGCGCGCGCCGTTGAGCTCCTTGGCCAGCGCGTTGTAGAGGATGTCGTTGACCAGCGTCGACTTCCCCGACCCCGACACGCCCGTGACCGCCGTGAACACGCCCAGCGGGAAGTCGATGTCGACTCCCTTGAGGTTGTGCTCGCGCGCGCCCTTGACCGTGATCTGCCGCTTCCTGTCGCGCTTGCGGCGCTTGGGCGGGATCGGGATGCTCCTGCGCCCGGACAGGTACTGGCCGGTGATCGACTCCTCGCTGGACAGGAGCTCCTGGACGGTGCCGGACACCACGACCTGGCCACCGTGCTCGCCGGCGCCGGGGCCGATGTCGACCACCCAGTCGGCCGCCGCGATCGTGTCCTCGTCGTGCTCGACCACGATCAGCGTGTTGCCCATGTCGCGCAGCCTGATCAGCGTGTCGAGCAGTCGCATGTTGTCGCGCTGGTGGAGCCCGATGGACGGCTCGTCGAGCACGTACAGGACGCCGACCAGGCCCGAGCCGATCTGCGTGGCCAGCCTGATGCGCTGGGCCTCGCCGCCCGCCAGGGTGGCGGCGGCGCGGTCCATGGTCAGGTAGTCGAGGCCGACGTCGAGCAGGAAGCCCATCCGGGCGTTGATCTCCTTGACCACCCGCTCGGCGATGTGCATGTCGCGGTCGGAGAGCTTGAGCCCCGCCAGGAACTTCGCGCACTCGCCGATCGACATGGCCGCCACCTCGGCGATCGACTTGTCCGCGACCGTGACCGCCAGCGTGACCGGCTTGAGCCGGGCGCCCTTGCAGGCCGGGCACGGGATCTCGCGCATGTAGCCCTCGAACCGCTCGCGGGTCGAGTCGCTCTCCGCCTCGGCGTGCCGACGCTGCACCCACGGGATGACGCCGTCATAGGTGGTGTAGTAGGAGCGCTGCCTGCCGTAGCGGTTGCTGTAGCGGACGTGCACCTGCTCGTCGTGCCCGTACAGCAGCGACTTCTGCGCCTTCTTCGGCAGCTTCTCCCACGGCGTGTCGAGCGTGAACCCGACCGTATGGCCGAGCGCCTCGATCAGCCTGACGAAGTATTCGCTGGTGTGGCCGCCCGACCACGGATGGAGCGCGCCGTCGCCGAGCGTGCGCTCGGGGTCGGGCACCACCAGGTCGGGGTCGACCTCCATCTTCGTGCCGAGGCCCGTGCACTCGGGGCAGGCGCCGAACGGCGAGTTGAACGAGAACGAGCGCGGCTCCAGCTCCTCGAACGACAGGTCGTCATAGGGGCAGTAGAGGTGCTCGGAGTAGAAACGCTCGCGGCCCGGGTCGTCCTCGGGCAGGTCGACGAAGTCGAGCGTGATCGTGCCGCCCGACAGCTGCAACGCCGTCTCGACCGAGTCGTTGAGCCGGCGCCGCGCCGACTCCTTGACCGACAGGCGGTCGACGATGACCTCGATGTCGTGCTTCTCGTACTTCTTCAGCGTCGGCGGCTCCTCCAGCCGCACGACGGTGCCGTCGACCCTGGCCCGGGCGAAACCCTTGGTCTGCAGCTCGCGGAAGAGCTCGGCGTACTCGCCCTTGCGGCCCCTGATCACCGGCGCGAGCACCTGGAAGCGGGTGCCCTCCTCCAGGTCCATCACGCGGTCGACGATCTGCTCGGGCGTCTGCCTGGCGATCGGACGCGAGCACACCGGACAGTGGGGCTTGCCGATGCGCGCCCACAGCAGTCGCAGGTAGTCGTAGACCTCGGTGATCGTGCCGACGGTCGAGCGGGGGTTCTTGCTGGTGGCCTTCTGGTCGATCGACACCGCGGGCGACAGGCCCTCGATGAAGTCGACGTCGGGCTTGTCCATCTGGCCGAGGAACTGGCGGGCGTACGCCGACAGCGACTCGACGTAGCGCCGCTGCCCCTCAGCGAAGATCGTGTCGAAGGCCAGGCTCGACTTGCCGGAGCCGGACAGGCCCGTGAAGACGATCAGCGAGTCTCGCGGCAGGTCGAGCGAGACATCCTTGAGGTTGTGTTCTCGTGCACCACGCACGATCAGGCGGTCAGCCACGGCGTTCCCGGAGGTCTAAAGGCGGATAGGTCCACGGGGATGGTAGACGGGGGCACCGACAATTTCGGCGGACCGTTGTCCGACCCCCGAAAATCCGTCCTACACAGACTACGGCCATCTCCCACCCCGCCAGGAGCCCTTCTGCATTCAACCAACTGACCTGCGCCTTTATGCCGGGCCCCGGCGCAGGCACCCCAACCGATGAAATTTCCAGACATCACCGCCCTACCCACCGCCACCCGCCACCTGGCCACCCTGGAGAACAGCGCCGCCCGCTCGGCCGTCGCCGCCCGGCACTTGGCCGATCCGGCCGACGGCGCCGAGCTCCTGTCCGTCGCCGCACGGCACCTGGCCGACCTGCCCGACAGCGCCCGCCCGGCCGTCGCCCTCCGCGACCTGCCACCCGTGCTGGCCGCACGGCCGCAGCACGGTGTGGGAGACCTGGCTCAGAAACGCGTCCGGCCGGGCCATCGGCAGATGGCCGTACCTCGATCCAGGTCCCGCGGTCGGGGCGCGCCCGCCAACATGCCGGCCCTGCTGACCGGAAGATCACGTGGCGAGGGCGTTACGCTGGTGCCCGTGGGGCAGCCGTGCATGCCCGGTGGCACCGTCCTACCAGAGCCGCCGCCGTGGCTGACGATGCCGGCCCCCGCTGATCTGTCCGCGACGCCCCCAGAGGACTTACCCATGACCTACACAGGTGACGTCCAGGTCGGCGGTCCCGCCGACGTGCGCGAGCTGCCCGCGCTCACGATCTGCAAGCTCGCCGTCGGCCCGTACGACAACAACGCCTACCTGCTGCGCTGCACCGAGACCGGCGAAGGGCTGCTGATCGACGCGGCCGCCGACGCCGACCGCCTGCTCGCCCTGGTCGCCGACCAGCCGTTGCGCTCGATCGTCACCACGCACCAGCACGGTGACCACTGGCAGGCTCTGGAGCAGCTGCGCAAGGTGACCGGCGCCGACGTGATCGCCCACCCGCTCGACGCGCCCGCCCTCCCGGTGCCGGTGGACCACACCGTCGAGCACGGCGACACGATCACCTTCGGCGCGGTCACGCTGGAAGTGATTCACCTGCGCGGCCACACACCCGGCTCGATCGCCCTGCTGTACGACGGCGGCGAGGCGGGCCATCACCTGTTCACGGGAGACTCGCTGTTCCCGGGCGGCGTGGGCAACACGTGGAAGGACTCACAGCGCTTCACCCAGCTCTACACCGACGTGGTCGAACGCGTCTTCGACCGCCTGCCGGACGAGACGTGGGTGTACCCGGGCCACGGCAAGGACACGACGCTGGGCGTCGAACGCCCCGCACTGCCGGAGTGGAAGGCCCGCGGCTGGTGAACCCGCCGTGCTCCACGGTCACGTTTGACCACGGAGTCGGCCCAGAATGCGCGTCGTCACGGCGACCGGCCCGTGAGCCTTCACGACCGGCCATGACAGACGGCAAGGGACGTCGGCGCGTGCGGCCCACCGTGCGCAGCCGTACGAAATGAACGGTTTGACGGACGCGCGACCCACCGTGCGCAGCCGTACGAAATGAACGGTTTGACGGAGGCGCGACCCACCGTGCGCAGCCATACAAGACGGATGTTTTCGGCCTGGCCCCGGATCAGCGGCGCAGGACGCGGAGGATGCGTTCTGCGGCAACAGCCGGGTCGTCGGCGGCGGCGACGAGTTCACCCCACGACCACCGGTAGAACCACCCCTCCGGCATCGGTACGCAGTCGATCGTCTCCGCCAGCATCACCGTCTCCGTCTCGGGATCACTGATGCGCAACGCGGGCGGGTAGGACCGCAACGTGGCCGTCAGCCCGCGCTGCTCCAGCTCCGTGGCCAGCTTGCCGAGATAGTACGTGCGCGTATGCTCGCGCGGCGTGGCCGACATGGCTCCATCAAAGCCGAAGGAAGACCAAAGCCGAAGTAAGACGAAAAATCCCGTCAGTTGCCGATGCGCGTGGCCGCTTCCCGGCGCTGCTCCCGCTTGTAGACCAGCATGCGCAGCGGGATCGCCGCCACCAGCGCGATCTGCATACTCGCGCCGATCTTGATCGGCAGGTCGCCGCCCTGCGGCCAGGCCACCCAGACCGTCAGGAACGCCACGTTCACCATGATCCACCCCAGGACGCCCGCCGCGAGCTGGCCCTTCGGCTTGGGGTACTCGATCCGGCTGACCATCAGCCATGCCACGCCGAGCACGGCGAGCAGGGACCAGACGCTCGGCTGGAAGAGCAGCACGATGGAGATCACGGTCATGGCGCCCATGGGGATGGGCAAGCCCATGAAGTCGCCGCTCTTGGTCTTGACGCAGGCAAACCTGGCCAGACGCACGACCCCGGCCACCAGCACGGCCGCCGCCGCGCCGACCACCATCATGAACGGCACCTGATCGGTGAACCCGCCCCAGATCACGACCATGAACGCGGGCGCGAACCCGAAGCTGATGACATCGGCCAGGTTGTCGAGCTCGGCGCCCATCGCGGAGGCCCGGAAGCGCCGCGCGACGAGGCCGTCGAACAGGTCGCACGTCGCGCCGATGAGCAGCAGCACGATGGCGGTGGCGAAGTAGCTCGGATCGGGCGTGAAGCGATGACCGCCCTGGAGCTGCTGGATCGCGGAGTACGCCAGGACGCACACGGCGAGGAACCCGCAGACCGCGTTGCCCAGCGAGAGCGAGTCCGCGGCTGACAGGCGGAACGCCTTGCCGACCGGACCCCGAGGTTCTTCCTCCTCCTCCGCCTGCCAACTACCGGCGTCAGCCGCGGTCAATTCTGGTCACCCCCGCAACCGTCTTGTCCCCCACGGACACCGCGGGAGATATCCCTTCGGGAAGGTAGATGTCGACGCGCGAACCGAACCTGATGAGGCCGATCCGCTCGGCCTGCGCGACCTTTGCGCCGGTACTCACGTACGGCACGATCCTGCGCGCGACCGCGCCCGCGATCTGCACCATCTCGATGTCACCCAGCGCGGTCTCGAAATGCCACACCACGCGCTCGTTCTGGTCGCTGTCCTTGTTGAACGCCGGCAGGAACCCACCTGCCACATGCTGCACGGACGCGACATTTCCCGCAAGAGGGGCACGGTTGACATGTACGTTCAGGGGGCTCATGAAGATCGCGACCCTGGTGCGGCCGTCCGGCCACGGGTCGATGCTCTGCACCACACCGTCGGCGGGCGACAGGATGCGTCCCTCGCCCGGCGTGCGCTCGGGGTCACGGAAGAACCAGAGCATGCCCCCGGTGAGCGCGCTCAGCGGCGCCGCCGCGAGCGCCCATCGCCGGTCCTTGCGCGTCAGCAGCGCGGTTGCGGCCGCCGCGGCCGCCGTCGGGATGAGCCACGGGGAGACCCCGCGTGCGAGCCTGACGCGGCTCGACTTGGCAGAATCGTCTGACACGTACAACCTTTGGTGGAGACTGAATTGGGCGCTTTGCCGTGATGTTACAGAACAAGCAACTATGACACGGCACAACTACACAAGCAAAGCGCCTCGAAGTCCATTTCGCTAGACCTGCTCCGGGTGCGGCTCCTCGTCCTGGCGCGCGTCGATCCGCGCTTTGACCAGGCTGGCCACGGTGGTGACGACCATGGTGACACCGATGACCGTGAGCGACACCCAGATGGGGATTTCGGGCGCCCAGGAGACATGGCTGGCGTGCAACGCCTCCAATATCAGCTTAACCCCGATGAACCCGAGGATGAACGCCAAACCATAGCTGATGTAGACCAGTCGCTGGAGCAGACCGCCCAGCAGGAAGTAGAGCTGACGCAGCCCCATCAGGGCGAACGCGTTGGCCGTGAAGACGATGAAGGGGTCCTTGGTGAGCCCGAAGATGGCGGGAATCGAGTCGAGCGCGAACAGCAGGTCGGTGCTCCCGATCGCGACCATCACGATGAGCATCGGGGTCACCATGCGCCTGCCGTCGATCTTGACGGTGACCTTGGAGCCGACGTACCCCTCGGTGGTGGGGAAGGCCCTGCGCACCCACCTCAGCAGGATGTTCTCGCTGAACTCCTCTTCCTCACCCTTGAGGTGCTGGCGGACGAGGTTGATCGCGGTGTAGACGAGGAAGGCGCCGAACAGGTAGAAGAGCCAGCTGAAGCGCTGCAGCGCCGCCGCCCCGAGCGCGATGAAGATGCCGCGCATCACCAGGGCGAGCAGGATGCCGACGAGCAGCACCTTGTGCTGGTACGCCCGTGGCACGGCGAACCTGCTCATGATGATGAAGAAGATGAAGAGGTTGTCGACACTCAGGCTGTATTCGGTGATGTAACCGGCGAAGAACTCTCCGGCCTTGCCGGCTCCGAACGTGGCCCAGAGAATCGCACCGAACACCGCGGCGAGGGCGACGTAGAACGTGACCCAGTATCCGGCCTGCCGCATGGAGAACTCTCGGGCTTCTCCGCGGTCGACGATCCACAGGTCAACGGCGAGCACAAGAAGAAGACCGCCGATCACGGCGATCCAAGCCCACATGGGTACAGTCACGTCTCAAACCCTCCGGCATGCACGACTCATTGCCGGAGGTCTCTCCCGCCCGCCTACAACCGCGGACCGGCAGCCCCGGGGGCCCCGTGGAGTGGGGCTGCACCGTGATGACGAGGCTGTCGCGAAGGGATACTCCCCTCCCTAACCCAGGCACTATATAAGAACGCCCCCACCTGGCCTAATCATCCTCACGATCTTGAGCCCCGTACACGGCGAGCACGGCCTCCACCGCGTCGTCGGCGCCGGGCATCTCCCGCCCCCGCCGCTCGGCCGCCGCGGCGAGCGTTTCCGCACGTCCCGGCGTTTCGATCAGCTCACGTACGGCTCTGCGCAACCCCTCTACATCCCCGTACGGGACCAGAACCCCGGCATCCCCCAAGATTTCCGGAATCCCCCCTACTTTGGCGGCAATTGCCGGTGTTCCGGACATGAGCGCCTCGCGCAGGGTGAGCGGCTGGCCCTCCCAGCGGCTCGGCATCAGCAGGGCGACGGCGGCCCCGAACAGGTCGGGCACGTCCGTCCGGTGTCCCAGCAGCAGCACGGGCAGCTTCTCGTCCTCGATCCTGCGCCGCAACTCCTCGCGCAGCGGCCCGTCACCCGCGACCACGAACAGCGGCTCGCCGGACGGCCACGGCCCGGCGGCGACGTCGAGCAGCGTCTCGAGCCCCTTCTGCTGGGCCAGCCGGGCCACCGTCAGGAAGACGGGCCGGTCGCCCGCCCCCAGCTCGTCCCTGACCTCCCGAGGCGTGCGTTTCGCCGGCCCGGGCGCCGGGGCGGGCACCACGGCGGCCCGCACGTCACGGGCGCCAAGCCGGGACATGCCCTCGCCGAGGTCCGGCGAGACCACGAGCACATGATCGGCCCCCCGGGCCACGATCCGCTCCAGCACCCCATAGACCAGCCCGACGAACCCGCCGGCGGTCAGCGCATTGTGCAGGGTGACGACCAGCCGCACCCCACCACGCCGGCCCGCCTCCCTCCGAAGCCGACCCGCCCCGCCACGCCGGCCCAATTCTGCGAGCGCGGCCAGTGCCCCGGCCCTCAGCCCGTGAGCGTGCACGACGTCGGCGTCCCGGGTCAGCCGCCTGACGGCCAGGACCGCGCGCAGGTCGTTCACCGGGTGCGGCCGATCCGACACGGCCACCTCCACGAAACGGGCCCCCGTGCGGGCGTAGGAGAACTGCTCCTCGACACTGCGCGGCCCGATGACGACCACCTGGTGCCCCCGCCGCACCAGCCCTTCGACCAGCATCAGGACATGCCGCCCGGTGCCGCCGGACGTGGTGCCCAGCACGAAAGCCACCCGCACAACCGCTCCTTACCTGCTCTCCAACCGAGACCCGCCCCACGCTTGCTCACTCGGCCCCGTCACGCTCACTCGGCCCCGTCACGCTCACTCGGCCCCGTCACGCTCACTCGGCCCCGCCGCGGCTCCGCCCCGCCGTACGAGCCCCGCCACGGTGGCGGCATCGGCCTTGTCCACGACGGCCACGACCGCCGCGCCCACCACCAGCGCCACGACGGCGGCCAGCACGGCGGCCCACACGTTCGGCCAGATGCCGCTCGCCCCCAGCAGCTCCACGACGCCGGCCCCCGCCAGGTACCCCAGCAGACCACCGCCAAGCGCCGCGCCGGCGGCCCGGGGCAGCCCTGCCATGGCCCCGCTCCCCCGGGCGCGGACCACCGACCCGAGCAGCAGCGCCCCGCCCACGCTCATCCCGACGCTCATGCCGAGCGCCATCCCCCCGATCCGCCATCCTTCGGGCAGCGCCAGCGCGAACACCACCTGCCCGATCATCGCGACCACCCACCCGGTCACGGTCCCGGTGGCCGCCGCCCGGCCGCGACCGGCCGCGTACAGGACCCGGCTCAGGTGCGCGATGAGCCCGTATCCCACCAGCCCCGGCGCGAACAGCGCGATGGCGCGGGCCAGCTCGGCCGCGGGGACCTCGGACTTGAACCCCAGGAACACCACGGCGCCGGGCGAGGAGGCCGCGGCCAGCACGCCGGCCGCCAGCCCGGAGACCAGGACCACGGCCCGCGTGGTGCGCGCCGCCAGCTCCGAGAACGCCCGCGGCTCGCCCGCCAGCGCGCTCAGCCGGGGAAACGCGCTGGTGGCGATGGGCACGGCCAGCACCGCGTACGGCACCAGGTAGATCGCCCATGCGTAGTTGTAGACGGCGATGGCGCCGTTGCCGACCGCGTTGTTCGCCAGCCACACCACCACGACCATGGCGGCCTGCTGGGCGAGCAGGGCGGCGATCCCGGCCGCGGCGAGCCTGCGCACCTGCACGGCCACCCCGTCGGGGAACCTCAACGTGGGCCGCCACCGCAACCCCAGCCGGCTCGTGGGCCCCACCACGGCCAGCACCAGCGACAGCACCCCCAGGCTGGTGCCCACCGACAGTGCCAGCTCGGCAGGCCCGGGCACCTTGGCGGGATCGGTCTCCCCGCCGCTGAGCGGCACGAACAGCAGGTAGGCCACGATGACCACGATGCTGGACACCAGGGGCGCGACCGCCGGCCCGGCAAAGCGCTTGTGCGCCTGCAGCACGCCGTAGAGCACGACGGCAACGCCGTACAGGGGGATCTGGGGTGCGAAGACGACCAGCATCCGGGTGGCGACCGCCGTCACCGTCTCCGCGCGGCACCCGTCGATGGCCGTACCGACGAACAACCCGATGATCGGCCCGGCCAGCAGCGCGGTGAGCACGGCCAGCGGGACCAGCACGACGACCACCCAGGTCAGCAGCGCCGAGCCGATCCACCCGGCCCGCTCATCGACGCCACCCACTCCCGGTCCCTCCTCGGGACCTCCCGCAGCTGGGCGACCGCCGCCGCCCGGCGCCCGGGCGGCGGCCCCCGCGAGCACCGGGACCACCATCCCCGCCAGAGCCCCGCCGACGACCACCTCGAAGACGATGTTGGGGATCTGGTTGGCCGTCATATAGGCCGTGGCCAGGCAGTTGGTCCCCACCGTCTGCGCGAAGGCGTACTGCTTGGCGAAGCCCGCGATGCGCGCCAGCACCGTGATGGCCCCGATGAGCATGGCACCGCCCGCGACCCCTCGCGCCGTCACCGCCGCCACCAGGCCTCCCCAGCCCCGCTCTCGACCAAGCTGACGCAGAACATCCTGGCAGGTCGTGCCGACAAACGCGGGCTCACACAGGCTGGGCGGCGGGACGGCGGCCGAGCATGTCGAGGCGGTTGAGCACGGGGTTGCCCGCGATGACCTTGGTGAAGCTGATCTTCTCCGCGGCGGCGGTCAGCGCCACAACGGTGCCCAGCAGGACGTACCGGCCGGGCCGGCCCAGCTTGGTGACGGCGGCGAGCCCGAGCAGGGCGCCCAGGGCGTTGGCGCCGGCGTCGCCCAGCATGGCGCGCTCGCCGAGGTCCTCGGGCAGCAGCGCCGCGGCGGCGCCCAGCGGCACGGCGGCCAGCGCGGCGGCGGCGGGCTCGTCGCGGAAGAGCGAGGCGGCCAGCAGCGGCCCGCCGGTCAGCAGAGCGACCTTGATGGCGCGGCCGGGGCGCAGGTCGAAGAGGTTGGCGAGGTTCGCGGCGCCGGCGATGGT
The DNA here is from genome assembly GCF_040654115.1 of Nonomuraea sp. NPDC050786. Classification (NCBI taxonomy): domain Bacteria; kingdom Bacillati; phylum Actinomycetota; class Actinomycetes; order Streptosporangiales; family Streptosporangiaceae; genus Nonomuraea; species Nonomuraea sp. NPDC050786. The sequence goes on along the minus strand of NZ_JBFAHJ010000025.1, from coordinate 15,214 downwards.
GGCGCCGTTGACCAGGATGTCGGCCGGTCCCTGGGAGACGAGGGCGGCCGCGCAGAGCCCGGTGGCGCCGATGCCGAGGATCTTGACGGCGCCGCTGGTGACCTCGCCGCGAGCCAGCGCGGTCAGGTGGCCCTTGAACCCCTTGGAGGACGTGGTGCCGTACAGGTCGTCGTACGCGCCGAGCGCGCCGCTGCCCCCGCCCGCGACGAGCGCGGCCAGGCGCAGACGCCCCGGCAGGCCGGGCGTGAGCGCCGCCGCCGCGCCTGCCCCCGCGGCGAACGCGGGGCCTTCGAGCAGCGTGATGGGCTCGCCGCGGTGGTTCTTGCGCGTCCAGCGGCCGGTCAGGTCGGCCGGGCGGTTGCCGGTGAACGCGGTGTAGGCGGCGCGGGCGGCCACGGCGCCGATCGCGGCACCGGCGAGGGCGTAGAGCAGGCCACGGACCCGGGTGGCAGGCATGTCAGCTCCCTGACTGGTTTGTGGGGGACGGGGTGGCGCTCGGCACGGCGGGCAGCGGCGCGGAGATGCCCTTGCCGATGCCGTACTGGCCGGCGCGGCCGTTCAGCTGCTCACGGAGAGAGTAGACGATCGCGACCCGGCCCGCGGGCATGTCGGCGGTGTCGACCGAGGTGACGCGCTTGGAGATCTCGCTGTCGTCGCGCAGGGCGCCGATCGGGTCGCCCGGGACGGCGGGGGTGACGACGGTCCCGGCCAGCACCGTGCCCTTGCCGGCGACGTCGAGGCCGCTCGCCATGGAGACGAGCGCGCCCGCCTGGAGCTCGGCGCTCTCGCCCTCGTACGGCTTCTCCGGCGCGAACATGACAGCGAGCGTGGCCCGCTTGAGAGGGTCGCCCTCGGTGGTGAGCAGCCCGCCCGTCTCGAACGCGCTGACGACGTCGGCGGTGGCCGGGTTGGGGGTGCCCGCCTGCGCCTGATCGGTGGTGACGAAGGCGGCCGAGAGCAGCGTGGCGGCCCTGTCCCAGGAGGTGGCCGTGGTGGGGAACATCATGTTGGCCGGTTTGAGCTGGTTGACCAGGCCGTCGAGCACGCCGGTGCCCTTGGGGTCGAGGAGCTTCTCCGTCAGCCCGACCCGTCCGGAGATCTGCGCGCCCGCCTGGGTGAGCACCTGCTGCGCGGCCTCGCGCATGGTGGTGCTGGAGCCGGGCGTCTCGACCAGGAGCACCCGCTGGCCCGTCAGGTCGCCCGCCACCAGGCTCGGCGTCATGGCGGCGATGAACGTGTCGTTGCCCGTCTCGCGGCTCTGGAGTGCGTCGAGCTGTGTCCGCAGCTCCTCTTTCGACTTGGTGAGCTGGGCGGTCACCTCCCGCGCCGACCTGACAGCGGGCTCCTGGAGCAGCGTGGTGCCCAGCACGACGCCCACCGCGAGCGCCAGGAAGATCGCGACGATGGAGACGAGGTGATAGCGGAAATCGATCACGAGAAGAGTCCGACCAGCCAGAAGATGAATGCGTTCCAGGCGTCTTGCAGGCCGTTCAGCCAGGTCTGACCGATCGGCGAGATGAAGAGTGCGACACTCATCGTGATCAGCGCCGTGATCACGAGCAGGAGCAGCTGCGGGGTGGAGATGCGGCTGCGGTAGAGCCTGCTCACGCCCTTGGCGTCGATGAGCTTGCTGCCGATGATCAGCCGGGTGAGGAAGGTGCTGGCCATGCCGGAGCGCCCCTTGTCGAGGAACTCCTCCAGCGTGCCGTGGGTGCCGACGGCGACGATCAGCTCGGCGCCCTTGTCGTCGGCCAGGAGCATCGCGATGTCCTCGCTGGTGCCGGTGGCGGGGAAGATCACCGCCTCGCGGCCGAGCTGGTGGACGCGCTCCAGGCCGGGTGCCCTGCCGTCGCGGTAGGCGTGTACGACGAGCTCGGCGCCGCAGGTCAGGGCCTTGGTGGAGACTGAGTCGAAGTCGCCCACGATCACGTCGGGCAGGTAGCCGGCCTCCAGCAGCGCGTCGGCCCCGCCGTCGACGCCGACGAGGACGGGGCGGTATTCGCGGATGTAGGGGCGAAGGGTGGCGATGTCTTCCTTGTAGTGATATCCGCGCACCACGATGAGGACATGCCTGCCCTCCATGGAGGTGCGGATCTCGGGCACGCCGACTCCGTCGATGAGCAGCCTGCCCTCGCCGCGGACGTACTCCATCGTGTTGACGGCGAACGCCTCGATCTGCACGGCGAGCCCGGCGCGGGCCTCGGCCATGGCGGCCTCGACGGCCTCGGCCGTCTGCTCCTCGCCCTTGCCGACGACGTCGTCGTCGAGATAGACGACGCCGTCGTTGACGCGGACGATGTCGCCGTCCTTGATCCGTTCGAACAGCTCCCGGCTGGCGTTGTCGACGAACGGCACGCCCGCCTCGACCAGGATCTGTGGCCCCAGATTGGGGTAGCGGCCGCTGATGCCGCTGGCGACGTTGACCACGGCGGCGGCACCGCACGCGACGAGCGCCTCCGCGCTGACCCGGTCAACGTCGACGTGGTCGATAATCGCTATCTCCCCGGGCTGGAGGCGCTTTGTCAGCCTCTTGGTACGCCGGTCGATTCTCGCCACTGCCGTTACACCGGGAAGGTCACCAACCTTCCGGCCGCGGAGGCCCGGCATCTTGCTCCCCGGAACCTTCATCAAGACCATCCTGCCAGAGTGAAACAGCGCAGGGGCCACGCATCACGCGGCGTGTCCACTATGTCACGCAGGATCACCTGTCTGCCGCGGCCAGACCGAGCAGTTCTTCGGCGTGCGCACGGCCCAGCTCGGAGTCCTCCAGGCCGGCCAGCATGCGGGAGAGCTCGCGTACGCGGCCCTCGTGGTCGAGCGTGACCACGCCGCTGCGCACGACGCTGCCGTCGCTCGCCTTCTCCACCACCAGGTGCTGGTCAGCGAACGCGGCCACCTGCGGCAGGTGCGTGACCACGATGACCTGCGCGGTGCGGGCGAGCCTGGCCAGCCTGCGCCCGATCTCGACCGCGGCCTTGCCGCCCACGCCCGCGTCGACCTCGTCGAACACGAACGTCGGCACCGGGTCGGCACCGGCGAACACCACCTCGATCGCCAGCATGACCCGGCTGAGCTCGCCGCCGGAGGCGCCCTTGTTGAGCGGGAGAGGCGGCGCGGCGGGGTGGGCGGCCATCCGCAGCTCCACCTCGTCGCGGCCCTCGGGGCCGAACTCCGCACTCTCGGCCAGCTGGACGACGACCCTGGCGTGGGGCATGGCCAGCGCCGTCAGCTCCTCGGTCACCGCCTGGCCGAACCGCTCGGCGGCGGCCTGGCGCACCTTGGTGAGCTCGCCGGCCAGCTCGGTGAGCCGGGCGGTCAGCTCCTCGTATTCGCGGGTCAGCTCTTCGATGCGCTCGTCGTCGCCCTCGAGCTCGGCCAGCCGCGCGGCGGCCTGCTGCGCCCAGGTCAGGACCCCGGCGCTGTCTTCCGCATATTTCCGGATCAGCCCGGACAGCACGGAGCGGCGTTCCTGCACCGCCGCCAGCCGGGCCGGGTCCGCCTCGATCGACTCCGCGTACGCCGCCAGGTCGGTGGCCACGTCGGAGATGAGGTAGCCGGCCTCGGCCAGCCGATCGGCCACGGAGGCGAGCTGGGGGTCGAAGTCGCGCACGACCTCCACGGCCGCCCGCGCCTCGCCGAGCAGGGAGATCACGTCGTGCGGGCTCCCCGCCGCCTCCATCGGGTCGCCGAGCAGCGCCGTGTGCGCGGTCGTGGCGGCGCTGCGCAGGGCATCGGCGTGCGAGAGCCGCTCCTCCTCGCCGCGCAGCTCGGCGTCCTCGCCCGGCTTGGGGTCGACCTTCTCGATCTCCTCCAGGCCGAAGCGGAGCATGTCAGCCTCCTGCGCCCGCTCCCTGGCCCTGGTGGTCAGCTCCTCGAGCAGCGCGCCGACCTGCTTGTGCCGTTTGTACGCCTGAGCGTAGGCCCGCAGCGGCTTGACCAGCTCGTCACCCGCGTAGCGGTCGAGCGCGGCGCGCTGCCTGGCCGGCTGGAGCAGCCGCTGCTGGTCCATCTGCCCGTGCACCGCCACGAGGTCGTCGGCCAGGTAGGTCAGCGTGCCGACGGGCACCGTGCGCCCGCCGAGCCACGCCCTGGACCTGCCCTCGGCCGAGACGGTGCGCGAGATGATCAGCTCGCCCTCCTCGACCTGGCCGCCGATGTCCTCCACCTGCTGGGAGACGCGCCCGCCCGGCTCGACGACCAGCGTGCCCTCGACGGACGCCCGCTCGGCTCCCGGGCGGATGCGCGAAGGGTCGGCCCGGCCGCCGAACAGCAGCCCGAGCCCGGTCACGACCATCGTCTTGCCCGCGCCGGTCTCGCCGGTGACCACGTTGAAGCCTGGCGAAAGCTCGAGAACGGCCTCGTCGATGACGCCGAGCCCCTGGATGCGGACCTCCTCGACCCTTGGTCGCACTGCCCACTCCCGTTCACTGCCGTGTCTGATGGTCACACGCGTCGTTTCCGAACACCTGCGCCCATGTGATCCTACGCGCTCTCCCCTCCATTGACTCAGGGTCGCACCCTTCCGCGCCAGCCCTGAACAGGAAGCTCGAACTTGGCGACCAGCCTGTCGGTGAACGGCGCGCCGGTGCTCTCCACGCCGTGCAGGCGGGCCAGGCGTACGGGATCGGCGCCCCTGCGCACCTCCACCCGCGAGCCGGAGGGCAGCTCGAAGCGGCGGCGACCGTCGCACCACAGGACGCCGCCCGGCGTGTCGGGCAGGATCTCGACGGCCAGCGTGGAGCGCGGGGAGGCGACCAGCGGCCTGGCGAACAGCGCGTGCGCGCTGATGGGCACCATGAGCAGCGCCTCCACCTCCGGCCATACGACGGGTCCGCCCGCCGAGAAAGCATAGGCGGTGGAGCCGGTCGGGGTGGCGCAGATCACGCCGTCGCAGCCCCACCGCGACAGCGGCCGGCCGTCGATCTCGGCGACCACTTCGAGCATGCGCTCCTGCTTTTCGACGGTGACCTCGTTGAGCGCCCACGTGTCGGCGAGCACCCGGCCGTTCAGCCTGGCGAGAACGTCGATCGTCATGCGCTCCTCGACGTCGTAGCGGCCTCCCACGACGCTGTCGACCGCGGCCGAGAGATCGGCGACCTCCGCCTCGGCCAGGAACCCGACGTGCCCGAGGTTGACTCCCAGCAGCGGCGTGCCGGCGGGCCTGGCGAGCTCGGCCGCGCGCAGCAGCGTGCCGTCGCCGCCGAGCACCATCATGACCTCGGCGTCCTTGACGGCGCCCGGGTCCGCGGGCACCGCCTCGACTCCGCGGCAGCCGATCTCGCCGAACTCCGGCTCGAGCACGCGTACGGCGATCCCGGCGTCGACCAGCCGGTTGATGACCAGGCGGGCGCTCTCGACTGCGGCGCCCCGCCCGGTGTGTACGGCGACCAGCACGGTCCGTTTCATTGCGGCCCTTCCGCGACGGCACGCTCGATCTCGGCCTCGAGGTCGGCGACCGGCGGCTCGCCTTCCCCCTTGCCCAGCCAGAGCAGATATTCGACATTTCCCGACGGTCCCGGCAGCGGGCTCGCGGTCACACCGCGCACGGCCAGCCCCAGCTCCCGGGCCTTGGCGGCGGCGTCGCGAACGGCGCCCTTGCGCAGCTCGGGATCGCGTACGACGCCACCTGCCCCCACGCGCTCCTTGCCCACCTCGAACTGCGGCTTGACGAGCATCACGAAGTCGGCCCGCGGCGCGGCGACCGAGGCCAGGGCGGGCAGCACGAGCCGCAGCGAGATGAACGACAGGTCGCCGACGACCAGCGTGGGGGGCTCGCCGACCATGTCGGGGGTCAGGTCCCGGACGTTGACGCGCTCCATGACCGTCACCCGCTCGTCGGTGCGCAGCGACCAGGCGAGCTGGCCGTAGCCGACGTCCACGGCGAGCACGTGGGCGGCGCCGCGGCGCAGCAGCACGTCGGTGAAGCCGCCCGTGGAGGCGCCCGCGTCGAGGCAGCGGCGGCCCTCCACCCTCAGGCTCTCGAACGCCTCCAGCGCGCCGAGCAGTTTGTGCGCTCCTCGCGAAACATAGTCGGGCCCCTCTTCCGAGGCCGCGACGACGATGGCGGAGGCGGTGTCGACCTGGGTGGCGGGCTTGCGGGCCTGCTGGCCGCCGACGGTGACCCGGCCGGCCTCGATGAGCTGGCCCGCCTGCTCGCGCGACCTGGCGAGGCCCCGGCGTACCAGCTCGCTGTCGAGGCGGATCCTGCGGCTCACAGCTCTTCCACGGCGGTGGCCAGCGTGGACTCGAGCCCGGAGAACGCCTCCTCGAAGACCTCCACGTGCTCACTCACCGGCAGCTCGGCCAGGCGGCCGAGACCGGCCACGATGGCGTCGACCCGCTCGTCGCCGGTCTCCTCCGGCAGCTCACTCATGACTCGACGGTAACGCCTCCCGCGAGCGCCCGGGACCTTGGCAGGCGTGTCATGCGTTGTAGCCCATACGGGGGTGCTACTCATGTGGAACGCTACGCTCCCCCAATAAGGAAGAAAGGATGCGCACCATGGCAAGCGTCGAGGAGTGCCGTACGGCACTGGTCAAGCTCGTCGCCCAGTTCGACGAGATCGACGAGGAGGACCGCGCCAAACACGTGGTCGAGCGGACGGTCAGCTGCCGCGTCAGCGACCTTGATGTGATCTTCTACGGCCGCCTGCACCGCGGAGGGCTCGACCCGTTCACGGAGCAGCCGCCTCCGAACGGCAAGCCCGCCGACGTCAAGCTCACGATCGCGAGCAACGACCTGATCGCGCTGGTGGACGGGGAGCTGGACCTGGCCAGGGCGCTGCTCGGAGGGCGCGTGAAGGTCGACGCCAGCTTCGGCGACCTGCTGCGCCTGCGCAAACTGATCTGACTCCCCTGTCCCCTTCGCTCTGACCCCCGGAAGCCCCCATCCCCTCTCTCCGGAGCACTCACGACCCCGACCGTTGAGGCGCTCACCCGCGACGAGACGCCACTCACCCGTCAGGACCTGATCGATCCCTCACGTGGAGGAGCGCATCCGCTGTCGCTTCGCGCTCAACCGAGCCGATCGAGCACGGGCTTGACGGCGTCCTCCTCGAGCCGGCCCTCACCGGCCGCGGTCCAGGCCGCGTCACACGCGGCCCGCAACCCGTCGATCCGGCTACCGTCACCGTCGAGGCGCAGCACACCGTCCTGCCACCGGGCCCGCCACCCCCCACAGGCCCCGTCCCGTACCTCGGGATACGGAAGGAGCAACGCGCCCAGGTCATCACCGACATAGGTGGGCCGATGCCGCGGAGCGGCCGTCAGCACATCGGCGGCCGTGGCCACCCCGGTCAGCACCAGCAGGCTGTCGACGCCCGCGTTGGACGCCCCCTCGATGTCGGTGTCCAGCCGATCCCCCACGACCAGCGGCCGCCGCGCCCCCGTACGGATCATGGACTCCCGGTGCAGCGGCGGATCGGGCTTGCCCGCGTAAACCGGCTCGACCCCGGTGGCGGCGGCGATCACCCGGACCATCGCTCCGTTCCCCGGCAACTCCCCCCGCTGGGTAGGCATCGTGCTGTCCCCGTTGGAGGCCACGAACCACGCCCCCTGCCGCACGGCCAGCGCCCCTTCCGACAGCAGCCCGTACGACAGGCCGGGCGCGATCCCCTGCACCACGGCGACAGGCGACTCGGCGGCGGTCGAGACCGGCCGCAGTCCTCGATCCCGTACGGCCAGCCGCAGCCCCGACCCGCCGACGACGAGCACGTTCGAGCCGGGCGGCACCCTCTCCGCGATCAGCCGGGCCGCCGCCTGCGCCGAGGTCACCACGTCACCGGCCGTCGCAGGCGCCCCGAGCTCGCGGAGGTGGGTGGCGATGGCGGCGGGCGTACGGGAGGCGTTGTTGGTGACGTACGCGAGCCGCACCCCACGCCGCCGAGCCTCCTCCAACGCCGCAGGCGCCCCCGGGACCGCATGGCTGCCGAGGTAGACCACGCCGTCGAGGTCGAGCAGCAGGGTGTCATAGCCGTCGATCAGCACAGCGCCGCCTCTCCCCGTTCGCCTTTCACGCCGCGTGAGACTCTAGCGCCGCCCTCTCGCCCGCCTGCAGGAGGGCCGACCATCTCCACCCCCGCGACTCCCAGCGATCCGCCGGGGCCGCGCACGCCACGGGCGCACCCCGGTAGCACAGCAACGGGAACGACATCACAGGACGAAAGGATCAGCCCGCCTACATATCCCGGCGAGCCCGCAAGGTAGCGCGAACACTCTTCAAGGCCGAAACATAGTGCCGCTCATCCGGACGCATGGCCACCGCGATGGCCAGCGGTTCCTGAGCGCCCTCCACATCCCCGGTCCGCCACAACGACAGCCCCAGCCCGAAGTAGGCATAATCCTCAGCCGGATTGAAATCCACGATCTGCCGGAAACTGGCCGCCGCCTCCGCGTACTGCCGTGAGTTGAACTGCGCCCGCGCCAGCGCCTCCAGGATGCTGCGCGACTCCGGTTCAGCGGCGGCGGCACGCTCCAGCAACGCGGCAGCAGCAGCCGGACTGCCCTCCTTCAGCAACTTCACCCCACGCTGATACCAGTCGTAAACATTTCCTCTAGGAGCGCCTGAGTTGTCGTCGTGAACGTTTCCATCGTGGGTCATGCGTGAGGACTCCTTCGGCGCTGAGGGGCGGTGCCGCCCCGCCCTGCTGCGGGACGGGCACGACTGCAACCAAGGGGCGACTTCCGGAAGGCACAAGCATTTATGGGAGCATGCCCGGTATGGGGACTCCTGAACTGCCGTTGCCGGATGGACTCGTGCTACGGCCCTTCCGAGGCGTACGTTTCGCTGTCGAAGATCCCGCCAAGGTGACCTCCCCGCCGTACGACCTGATCTCCGATGCGGACGTGGACGCCCTGCTGGACTCCCATCCGAACAACGTCGTCCGTCTCATCCTTCCCCGCTCGCCCCGGGGCGACTCCCCGGCCCAGCGCCCGACCGCCCACCGGCAACCCCCGCCTCAGCACACCCCCACCGCACCGACCACCCCGCCACAGACCGCCCCTTCCCACAACGCCCCGCCCCCCAGCGCCCCGCCCGCCAGCGCCCCTTCCCCAGCGACCGAGGCAGCGGCCGCAGACCGTTACACCGAGGCCAGGGACACGCTGAGAGCGTGGCTGGACTCCGGCGTCCTGGTCCCGGACGAGGCGCCGGCGCTGTACGTGTACGAGCAGAAGGGGCCGGGTGTCCTGCAACGCGGCCTGATCGGCGATGTGGGCCTCGCCGACCCGGGGCAGCGCATCATCCTGCCTCACGAGGACGTCGTGCCGGGACCCATCGCCGACAGGCTCGCCCTCATGAGCACCACCCAGGCCAACCTCGAACCCATCTTCCTCCTCTATGACGGCGACCACGGCACGGCCACCCGCATGGTGGGCGAGGTGGCCTCGACGCGGCCTCCCCTCGTGTCCGCGCACACGGAAGACGGCCTCACGCACCGGCTGTGGGCGATCACGGACGCGTCCGAGATCGAGGCCATAAACGCCGATCTCCACGACCGCCAAGCGCTGATCGCCGACGGCCACCACCGGTACGCGACGTACCGCGTACTCCAACGCCAGGAGCACGCCACCCGCCGCCACGCGCACCCCGAGCGACTGCCCCACCCGGAAGCGCCATCGTCGAGCCCGACCTCCACCCTTCAGCAAGCACCGCCATCGCGCACCGCCGCACCGGGGATGCACCCTCTCTCTGAGGGACCCGACACCAGCGGGAGCGCCGGTTCTGGCGGCGGGATCGCCCCCGAGCACCCCACACCGCAGCGCACCGCAGCGAAGGCCACCGAAGCCGCGCACCCCTCACCCGAGCCCGCCACAGCGGGACCGGCGGTCGGGCCGTGGGACTTCGGGTTGGCCTTGCTCGTCGACTCCACCGCTTACCCGCCCAACCTCCAGGCCATCCACCGCGTGATCCCCGGACTTCCCCTTTCCGAGGCCGCCGCCAAGGCCAAGGGCTCGTGGCGGGTCCGCGACTTCGACGACCTGGCGCAGGGCTTGGCCGCGCTCGAGGAGGCTCCGGAACCGGCCTTTCTGCTCGCCGGCGGGGGCGGCGGCTCCCACCTGCTCACCGACCCCGACCCGATGCAGCTGGCCCACGCCATGCCGCCCGACCACTCCGAGCGTTGGAACTCCCTCAACACCTCCGTCCTCACGGAGTTCGTGCTGCCCAAGGTGTGGGGCATGCACGACGACGAACAGACGGTGCGGATCGTGCACCACGACACGGATGCCGCAGTGCGGCTGGCCGTCCGTACCGGCGGCACCGCAGTGCTCATCAAGCCCCTGGCGGTCGACGACGTGCTGGCCGTCGCCGCCGGCGGCGAACGGGTGCCCCGCAAGTCCACCTCCTTCGGCCCGAAGCCCAGGACCGGCCTGGTCCTCCGTACCTTCGCCATCGACTGACGCAACCGCTCCCCCTCCCACTTGACGTCACGGTCCACAGCGCCCACTGCCGCCACACGCCTCGCAGCGGCCCGCAACGCGCACCCAGCCAGGCTCGTAACCCCAGGACAATGGGCCCGCGCGCGGGCACATCGCCCCCCGCACGGGCGACGGCGCGGTCAGATCGCCGGTGCCAGGTAGGCCACTTGGCGGGGGATCAGCGCGGCCAGGCGCCCATTGGGGCTCAGGGTGGGGTCGTCGGGGAGGGCGTCGAGTTGGGGGAGGTCGGCTTCGTACGGCTTGGCGGAGCTCACTTCCACCTCGTATCGCCAGGTCTTGGCCGCGGACGGGCCGAACACGCGGCAGCGGAAGGAGCCCGTCACCTCCAGGTAGTCGCGCGGCCTGAGACTGCGGACTATGGCGGCCGTCTCCGGGTCGAAGGTGACGCACGGGATGCTGTCCGTCAGGGCTGCTCCGCGTCTGTGACGACGGCGGCGCACGATGATGCGCCACTTCGTCACGGTGTCGCCGCTGGGCAGGGGCTGCTCCTCGACCGCCGCGGAGAGCCGGCCCACCAGCAAGACTTCGTTTCGGTCCACTGTCGTCCTCCTGTCGATGCTCTGGTGGAGATCACTCTCTACGATGAGGAGGAGCCCGGATCGGCTGGAATGCCGTTCTGGGGATGACGGCTGGACGCTCGGGAGTTCCTGTGGACAACATCACCGCGCTGGGCGGCGACGTCTATGAGATCGACACCAAAATGGCGGGATACACGGGCATCACCGCCGGTTATCTGATTCTGGGTGATCGGCCGTGCCTGGTGGAGACGGGTACGTCGACCTCGGCGCCCGTGGTGCGTGACGCGCTCGCCTCGCTCGGTGTCGGACCGGAGGACCTGGCCACCGTCGTGGTGACCCACATCCATCTGGATCATGCGGGCGGGGTGGGCGACATCGCCAGGTTCTTCCCGTCCGCGCAGATCGTCGTACACGAGAAGGGTGCCCGCCATCTGGCTGACCCGTCACGGTTGATGGCCAGCGCACGGATGGTGTGGGGCGACAAACTCGACGTACTTTTCGGCGAACTGTCCCCCACCGAGGCCGAACGCATCGTCGCCCTCGGCGACACCGGAGCCATCGACCTGGGCAACGGCCGCACGCTGAACAGCCACTACTCGCCCGGGCACGCGAAACATCACGTGGGCCTCGTCGACTCCGTCACCGGCGATCTGTACGTCGGCGACGCGGCCGGTGTCTACCTGCCCGAAACGGGCGATCTGCGCCCCGCGACCCCGCCACCGGACTTCGACCTGCATACTGCGCTCGACTCGATCGCGCTGTTCGAGGCCCTTGGGCCGCAACGGCTGCTGTTCAGCCACTACGGGCCGGTGGACGCCGTACAGGAGACTCTCGAACGGTCCGCGGAGGAGCTCCGCGTCTGGGTGGATCTCACCAAGCAGGCGCGTTCTGAGGGAATGGACCTGGACCACGCCGTGGCCATGGTCAGAGAGCGTACGAAGGAGCGTTACAGCCCGCTGGAGCCCGATGACGACGGGGGCATGAACGAGCAGCTCGAGCTGCTGAGCGGTGCTCCGTCGAACGTCGCGGGGATCCTCCACTGGCTGGACCGCGTCTCACCGTAGCCCGCCCGGTGCCGTCCCGCCGCCCACGTCCACACCGCCGCATCACCGGTTCCGTTGGGGGTCCCCCATGTGTGTGCGGGACGGCTCCAGTGCGGTTGCCCTACGAAGGGAGCTGTGAGGGGCCAGGCCCGCCGTGTCCCGCCGTACCGGAACGCCATGACAGCGGCGGTACGGCGGGACGTGCGGAAGCCTGTCGAGCCTTGGACGTCAGTTGTCCGTCTTCGGCTTGTCGTCCGAGGCGGGGTCGTCGGGCTCATCGAGCACGTCACCGAAGTTCGGCTCGATGAACGCGGGGGTGATGCTCGGCGCCTGGAGCTGGGGCGTCACCTCGGGCGCGTCCTGCCGTCCGGCCGAACCCTCGGCGGCGTCCGTCAGGCTCTCCTCGTCCTCGTTCTCGTCCTCGTTCTCGTCCTCGGCCGGGCCGTGCTGCTGCTCGGGGCCTTCGTCACGCACCGCGGCCGCGCCGGCCTGCTGCGGCTCCTGCTCCGGTACGGCAGCCGAACCCTCCTGATCTGCTGCAGCAGCCAGGCTTTCCTGCTCTGCTACGGCAGCCGAGCTCTCCTGACCCGACGCCTCAGCCGGACCCTCGTGCTCCGGCCCGTCGGACGGCTCCGCTGGCTGCGGCTCTCGATCGAGTACGTCGGCAGGCCCTTCCGCGACACTGCTCTCCACGACCGGTTCGTCCTCCAGGAGGTCACCCGCCTCGTCGGCGTCGTCGAAGTCCTCCTCGACGTCCTCGATGACGGCACCGGTCAGCTCGGCGTACCGCTCCGCCGCGTCCGTCTCTCCGTCCTCGTCGAACGCCATGGCCCTCCCGAACCAAGCCGCGGCCGCCTCCTGCTGCCCGGCGTCGGCCAGCGCGTCGGCGTACGCGAACGCCAGCCGCGCCGACCACGGCTTCGGCTGCGGATCCCGCAGTTCGGGGAGCCGCTGCAGGGTGATCACGGCGGCGTCGTGCTGGCCGAGGTCGCGGCGGGCGCCGGACTCGACGATGGTCAGCTCGATGCGTCCAGCTCGGTCGAGGCGCTCGGCTTCCGGTGAACGTACGAGGTCGATCGCCCTCTCGGGACGGCCGAGACCGCGTTCGCAGTCGGCCATGACCGGCAGGTACGCCTCCGAACCCGTCATCCTCCTGGCCGCGCGTAGATCGCTCAGCGCCTCGGAGAAGTGCCCGGCGCGGTAGGCGACGATGCCGGCGGCCTCGCGTACGACGCCGATCCTGGCCGCGAACCTACGCGCCACCTTCGTGTGCTCGTGCGCCCGGTCCGGGTCGTCGTCCTCGAGCGCCCGCTCGGCGGCGACGAGGTGCCGGCCCACCAGCTCGGCGAGGTCGCCAGGGAGGGAACGCAGCTCCTCACGGACCTCCTTGTCGAGCTCCTCCGCGGTGACGTCGGGCGGGACATCGGGCAGCTTCTCACGCTTCGGAGCGTCTTCCTCGCGGTCGGGCCTGCCGTACCTGGCGCGGGTGCCGGAGGAGGAAGGACGCTCGGCGCGGTCGTCGCGCGAGAACGGGCGGGCGGCGCCACCTTCGCGGCGGGGACCGGAATCGCCCTCACGACGGTCGCCGTAACCGCCACGACGCGGGCCTCGATCACTCTCGCGCCGGCCGCCGTAGCCACCCTCGCGGCGCGGACCCCGATCGTCACGGAAGCCGCCTTCGCGACGGTCTCCGTACCTGCTCTCTCGCCGATCCCCGGAGTCGCCCTCGCGGCGCGGCCCACGGTCCGCATAGCCGCTGTCGCGACGCGGCCCACGGTCGCCATAGCCACCTTCCCGGCGGGGACCACGATCGCCGTAGCCGCCCTCCCGGCGGGGACCACGATCGCCGTAGCCACCTTCCCGGCGAGGTCCACGATCGCCGTAACCGCCTTCCCGGCGAGGTCCACGATCGCCGTAACCGCCTTCCCGGCGAGGTCCACGATCGCCGTAGCCACCTTCCCGGCGGGGACCGCGGTCGTCGCCCGAGCCGGGGCGTGCGGGGCCACCCTCGCGGCGGGTGCCGAAACCACCCTCGCGACGGTCGCCGTAGCCACCCTCGCGCCGAGGACCACGATCATCCCGATCCCGGAACGAACGACGCTCATCACCCTCAGGGCGCGGACCCCGATCATTGCGGAAGCCGCCCTCGCGACGGTCCCCGTATCCGCCCTCGCGACGGGGCCCACGATCGCCGTAGCCGCCTTCCCGGCGCGGACCCCGATCGTCACGGAAACCACCCTCACGACGGTCCCCGAACCTGCCCTCACGACGGTCGCCATAGCCACCCTCGCGACGGTCACCGTAACCGCCCTCGCGCCGAGGGCCACGGTCATCCCGATCCCGGAACGAACGACGCTCGTCACCCTCAGGGCGCGAACCGCGATCGTCGCGGTCCCGATAGGTACGACGATCGTCACTACGAGGTCCGCGATCGTCACCTTCACGCCGAGGGCCACGGTTGTCCCGGTATCCGCCTTCCCGGCGCGGCCCACGATCGCCGTGGCCGCCTTCCCGGCGCGGACCCCGATCGTCACGGAAACCACCCTCACGACGGTCCCCGAACCTGCCCTCACGACGGTCGCCATAGCCACCCTCGCGACGGTCGCCGTAACCGCCCTCGCGCCGAGGGCCACGGTCATCCCGATCCCGGAACGAACGACGCTCGTCGCCCTCACGGCGAGGCCCGCGATCGTCCCGATAGCCCTCATCGCGCCGCGGCGCCCGGTCTCGGCCGTAGGAGCGCGACCTGTCGTCGGAACGGAACGGACGGTCGCCGCCGGAGTCTCGCCCGCGAGAGCCGTACCCGCCGCTCCTGCCGTCTCCGCTGGAGCGCCTATCCCCGTAGTCGCCGCGCCCGCGCTGTCCGCCGTCCGATCCGTTATCTCTGTTCACTTCTGGTCCATTTCGTTGGCTCACCCAGCGGACTCACAATGACGGTCCACCGTGGCTGGGTCGCCGCCCGTCCTCGGGCCTTACGCGACGAAGGCCACCTGTGGGGTGGCCCGGTTCCTCCAGCCTAGCAAGCCCAGCAACGTCCATGAGCCCAGATGAGAGCCGCTTCCCCGGTGGAGGACCGATTCACGGCGCCGAGGATGCCGGCGCGGGCGTCAGCAAGGTCTTTCTCAGGGTACGGAGGACAACAAAAAGAGGGGGGGGGGCCCCCCCCGCCGGGGACCCCCCCCCCAAAAAATATTGAGGCGGGGGACGAAACACCCCC